>RGVD01000075.1 GCA_010027395.1 Bacteroidota bacterium | reverse complement strand
CTTTGTAATCCAACCGCACAACGGGTTTATAATTCAAATAAAATAAATTCAAAACCACTATAATTATCCCTAATTATAGTACACTCTATTAATAGTGATACTTTAAATTCGCAAAAAATAATAATGAACAATATGCAAAAGCACCCTAAACCAGTTGGAATTATTGAAGATAACGTTTCATTCAGATCCAATATCGCAGATTACATTAATCTTTCCGATAATTATTTTAGTGTTTTTGATGTAGCATCAATCGAGAATTTAAACAATTTAAAATTAAGCGTAAAGCCAGAAATTATTTTACTCGATATACATTTAAATGGTGAAAACAGCTTAAATAGCTTAGATAGTTTATACCAAAAATTTCCAGAAACTTACATTTTAGTCATGACAGGTGATTTAAATGAAAAAAATATTTTAAAAGCACTTGAAAATGGCGCTAAAGGCTACATAAACAAACCATTCGAAATGAATGAATTGATAAAGGCCATGAATAAAACATTTGAAGATGGCAGTTTTTTGACTCCTTTGGCTACCACATCCTTGCTTAATGTTATTAATAACAATTATAAGAAACCAAATAGTTCAATCCAAACGGCCTATTCATTCACAGCTAAAGAAAGCGAAATTGTTGAACTCCTTAGACAAGGATTATCCTATAATGAAATAGCTGAAAAACTCAAAATTTCCTATCACACCGTAAATCATCATATTAAAAGCATATACCACAAAATGGATGTGAATTCAAAATCAAAATTGATTGCAGAAATAAATAACACCTTTAAAAATTAATAAAAACCCTTTCAGTAATTATAGCTTTTTAAATTTGCAAACCAATTTAGTTTTCACAACAATAAAATATCTCACATAAATGGACATCAGCAGCATCAACAAAATATTTGATATGTCTGGTATAGCCCTGTTGGTTGAAGATGCTGACAGAAAAATAAAATATACCAATCAAAAGTTTGTTGAAATCATGCAAATTGATTCAAAGCCAGAAGATATAATTGGTTTTGATTGTGCCTTGGCAGCAAAATACGCTAAGCATCTTTTTGCAGACCCGGATAAATTTGAAATTGATATTATTGACATTCCCAGAAAATGTTTACCAACAGATGAAATAATTCAAATGGCAAACGGCAGCTACTTCAAAAGAATGTACTCAAAAGTTCAATTAGAAAATAATACATACGATAATGTTTGGGTGTATCAAGATGTAACAATAAACATTGAAAAATCGCTTGAAGTAGAGAGGCAAAAGGAATTTTACTTAAACATACTAAACGAAATACCAGCAGATATTGCAATCTTTAACAAAAATCACCAATATCTCTATATCTAAACAGAGTAGCGGTGGGTAATGAAGAAACCAGAAACTGGCTCATAGGAAAAGATGATTTCGATTACTGTAAATTAAAAAACATTGACACCAAACTTGCCACTTTGAGAAGAGCTTGTTTCAATGAAGCGGTGCATAATCACAAACCTTTTCAAAAGGTGGATGAAACTAAAAAACCTGATGGAAAAACAAAATATGTTTTAAGAATTTTCCATCCCATCTATAATAAACAAAATGAATTAAGTTATGTGGTTGGCTATGGTATTGATATTACTGACCAGTATGAGACTGCCATATTTATCGAAAATCAAAATCTTAGGTTTAAAAAACTAATCAATGAATTAACAGACGGGGTTTTTCAAATAGGCGTTGATGGTAAACTCATTTTTTATAATCATGCCGTATTAGATATCATAAAAAGTGACGTAAATAATTTATTAGATTATTTTGATTTTAAAATAATAAATAATTTAACCAACAAAAGTATAGGCAACCTATACAAGCTATTCAAAAAAGTAGCTGCTACCCAAACAAGTGAAAACGGAACCCTTGCTCTTGAATTTAAAGATAAAAGCATAAAATATATCAATTACTACTTTTGGTTTTCTACCAACCCTGTAGATGGAGACTGTGTAATTGGCAGAGTATCGGATGCTACCATTCAAAAATTGAATGAAAATGATTTAAAAAATATCATTCATAAAGAAAAAGAACTCAATAATTTAAAATCGCATTTTATTAATATCACATCCCACGAATTAAGGACTCCACTTGCCGTCATCATGTCGTCTGCAGAAATAATAGATATGATTGTTGGCAAACCCAATACGGACCAAAAAATAAAACCTAAAAACTATACCATTAAAATACTTGCTGAAGTAAACAAGATAACCAACATACTCAATGATTTGTTAATCGTTGGTCAGATTGAATCTGGCAAAATAAAATTTAAACCTGAAACAGTCGACATCAAAGAATTTCTTGAAAAAATTATTGAAGAAAATTTTTCTACCTATAAGGACGGAAGAACCATTGAATATAGGATTGAAGAAGATGAAAGAAAAGTTGAACTTGATAAAAATCTAATGAGGCATGTCATTGTAAACTTAATCGGAAATGCTTTCAAATATTCACCTAACAAGCGATCACCTATTTTAGATGTTCTACAAACTAATAATGAGCTAAGGATAAGTGTAAAAGACTTTGGAATAGGAATACCTGAAAAAGATGTAGGAAATTTATTTCAAACATTTTATCGAGCAAGCAATGTAGGTAATATTTCAGGAACTGGTGTGGGTCTTATGATTGTTGAGCATGCCGTGCATACTCATAACGGTAGAATTGAACTAGAAAGTAAAGAAGGTGAAGGTACAACCATCAAAATTTATTTACCTATTAGTAACATAAACAACATAGATAATGCAAACATCAAACGATGAACTGGTTTTAGTAATAGAGGATGATCCGGGAATTGCACATGTTTTGGAAACCATTCTTAAGCTAAACAACATAAATGTAATTGTGGCAAACAATGGAAGCTTGGGTTTAAAGTATATTAAAGCAGAAAAACCTCAGATAATTCTCTGTGATATTATGTTACCAGATATGCTAGGTTACGACATATTGAAAATCGTGAAACAGGATAATGAAACCTATAAAATTCCATTTATCTTTCTAACTGCCTTTGCTGACCCTGCAGATGTTAGAAAAGGAATGAACGAAGGCGCTGATGATTATATTACTAAACCCTTTAATGCTGACACCATTATAAAAGCTATTCAGTCAAGGCTAGAAATACAAAGAAATATTGAATCGAGACGAATATTAGATTTGGCTGTTTCTTGGCCAAGTTTATTGTCATATAATTTTAAAAGCGAATATTTAGACCCACTAAATGGCTTCATTGATAAAGCAAATATTTTAATAAACGACCATACAGCATTAAGTTCAGAAAGAATAAAGGTTGTTTCAACTGAAATATCAACCTCTAGTTATTTATTAATGAGAAATATTCAAAAATTGATGATATACTCCAAATTGCAAGCCACTGAAGAGTTTAATTATCCTGAACATATCATTCCAAACTTGAATATCATTTTGAATGATGCAATCTCTAAATTGAGGTTGGTTTTCAATAGCAAGCAAATTGAATTCAAAGTTACAGCCCAAGAAATTTTAAATATGAGTGGAAATTATGAGATTATAAAATTTATGTTTGATGAAATTATTGGCAATGCAATCAAATATGGTACCAACACTATAAAGGTAAACCTTTCAAAAAATCACAGTGGCACCATATTTTTTGAAGTTTCAAATAAGTGTATCAACATTAATAAATTTGAAACAAAGGATATTAAAGCATATAAAAAGTTCCATAAAGAAATTGAAAACAGTTTAGGAATTGGCCTAAATAATTGCAAAAAGTTATGTGAAATTTACGACTATGAAATGAATGTGCAATGCGAAAAAAATTTATTTTATGCAAGCATTGGCATTCCTAATAAGTATTTCCATAAAACCTACCAAAAAATAATTTACTCGGCTGTTGCCTTATTATTTAATTGCTCATAAATTCCATCCCACAACTCAATCCTTTTTTGTAATGATTGGATGGCTATGTTTTCAACCTCTTGCCATAATTCATCATCACTTCCACACAATTTCTCAATCATACGGATAGCCAAGATACCATGATGTCCTCCATCCACTTCTATGTGTCTTTCTAAATAATATTTAAACACTGAAATTTTATTGGGACTTATCTTATCAATGTCAGCCACAATAGAATAAAACATATCAGGGATTAAGTCTTCGCGACCAAATGTAAATACAGAAGCCAAAAGATGATTTTTAAAACTTGCAATGGTATTAAAAGTAAAATTAACGAACTCTTCAGCAGCATGATGAACATGGCATAATTGAATGGATTGTTTTACGCTCTTGTTTTCTCTTATGCAAGCAATAAACTTTGAAATTGTTTCTGTATTTGCTCCTGCTTGGTGCATCGCATCTAGATACAATTCAAAATGGCTTTTTCGATTTCCATCCATGTCCACATCAGATTCTTCACCCACTACTATTTCATTAATTAAAAATCGGGTTTCGGCATCCCCAATAGGGACCCAAGGGGTGGTTGTACAAGTTAAATTATTCTGCAAAGACTTGAGCAAGGACATAAAATCCCACACTGCAAAAACATGAAATTCCATGAACACATGCAAATCTTCTATTGTCTTAATAGATTCATACAATTTATGATTAACAATTTGTTGCTTTAGAGGCTCTAGAAGCAGGTTTATTCGGTTTATTCGTTCATTCATAACTAACAAATAAACTAAGATCTTGAAAAAAAGTTTTAGTAAAATAAACCAAGGGGAATTTAAATAGAAAACGGAGTTATAAAATAACTCCGTCTAACCTAACTATGAAAAAAATGTATTTACAATATTTACACTTCACTGCAAATATATGGATTGAAAATACCATATCCCTACCTATATAAATAGGCATTTTATTTTTTTATGTAGCTAATGAAGACTATTTTTTATTGCCCATTGTAGCAAAGCGTTTTTCTCCTTGGGCAATCCTAGTTTTTCAATAATATTTCTTCTGTGCCATTCAACTGTTTTTTCAGCAATAAATAGGAGTTTTGCAATTTGTTTGGTATTTTGTTGCTTACTAACCATTTCTAATACTTTTTTTTCTGTTAAGGTTAGCATTGAACTTACATCGTCTTTCTTTTCAACTGTATCGAAAATAAGTTCGTTCGTTATCAAAGGACTGATGTATTGCTTATTATTTATAACAGATTGAATACATTGTTCCAACTCACTTTCCGAGTGATTTTTTAACAAATATCCATACACACCAATTTCGTTTGCTCTTTTGTATATGCTAACTTCACGGTGCATGGTAAGTAATATAACTTTAGTACGCATTTTACTTTGATACATCTTCTCAAGCAGTTCTAAGCCATCCATTCCGGGCATATTTATATCCAAAATCGCAAGGTTAAAATTTTTAGTAAAAAGCTTGTTGTAAGCCGCTATGC
This sequence comes from Bacteroidota bacterium, assembly GCA_010027395.1. GTDB lineage: Bacteria > Bacteroidota > Bacteroidia > UKL13-3 > UKL13-3 > RGVD01. The sequence continues at coordinate 5,684 of RGVD01000075.1, read as the reverse complement.
CATTAGAACAAATACAATCTACTTTATAGCCTATTGTTTCAACATAGTTTCTTGTACCCAATAATGTTAGGGGGTGATCGTCTGCTATTAAAATATTCATTAGGATTTTTTAGGTATAGATATAATTATTTTTGTCCCTGAGGAATTTGATTCAAAATGAATTTTTCCTCCAATTAATTTTGTTCTTAATTTGATACTATGCAGTCCATAGGAATTGGTATCATTTAATTTTTGGCTCACATTAAATCCTTTCCCATTGTCTTCAATAATTATGTTCACCATTTTCTGCTCATCATTTATTGAAACCCTGCCAGCAATGGCAAGCGAATGTTTTATCATATTGCTACATGCCTCTTGAATGATACGATATAATTGTATTTCTATTTTTGCATCTAAAGTATTTTTATAGGAAATCTCAGAACTAATCAAGAAACGATTTACACTTTGTATTCTCTCAAGCATTTGTTCAATAGTGGTTTTCAGTCCAACCCTCTCAAACATGACAGGGTGCAAATTTCTACTTATGCTTCTTATGTTCTCTATTATTGTATCAATATCTTTGTCAAGATGATTGGGTAATACCTGACTTGTATTCTTTAATGAAATCAAATCATGACTTATGCCATCGTGCAGGTCACCTGCAATTCTTTTTCTTTCCTCTTCTATTTTTTCCAAAAGCTGATTGGTAAAGAGCAAACGCTGTCTAAGCTTAGTTTTACCTATTCTCCATTCACGATAAAAAACAATGATTATAATGAAGCAAATAAACAATAGGCCATTTATAATTAGTTTATTAATGTATATTGTATCTTTTAGTATCGTTTCTTTTTGCTTACTGATAATCTCCTCTTTTAACTTTTGTTGCAGCTTATGATCAACATCGTTAAGCTTTTGTATATTTTCATTGGTTTTAAAAATCAAATTCATACTATCCCAAGCCTGGGCATAAAGCATGGCCTTTTCATAATAACCATTTTTACGATAAAAATAATACATGTTTTGGGTACACATCATTTTATATTTTAATATACCGCAGCTATCTGCATAGGCCATTCCTTTTCTATAGCATTCTTCCAACTTGTCAAATTGCTTAGTAGCCACATACATTTGTAAAACATTTGCATATAAAATTGGCAGGTCACATGGGCATTTTTGTTGCATAAAAATTTCGGCATCTTTATACATTTTAGCAGCTTCATCAATTTTATTATCTCGCAATAAAATGAATGCCTGTTGTATCATTATTGTACCTTTTTCTTCACTTTCTAAATATTCGTAGTTGCTTGCTATCAAAGGCCGCATTAGGCTGTCAGCCTTTGAAAAATCGCTTACATCGAAATAAGCAAATGATTTTTGGCAGTTGTATATAGCCAAAAAATAATCTTTATGATTAGTTTGCAAACCATAACTAATAGCTATATCTAAGTATTTATTCACTTGCAAATAGTCTTGCAATCTTTTATAAACATAAGACATGTATAAATTAGCGTAAAACTTATTCTGGTTGCTACTATTTTTTTGATTTATAAACTTATTAATGACTAGGATTGATGAGTCATAATGAAGTGCATTATTATATCTATAAACAACTGCCTTTAATTCTAATTCAGCCTTTGTTTGCGATTTCGCATTTGGTATGTAAAACAAGCAGCAAAAAACACCAAGTATAATATACCTAACAACAGATTTTGGATGCTGAAAATTACTTTTCATAAAATTCAAAAGTATTTAAATTATAATACGCCAATGCCCCTAAAATTAGGGCTTTAAAGATACAAGGGTTAACCCTTGTAGGCTACAATAAAACCATTGATGAGTTTTGACGCACAAATAAAACCATAATTAAAAAAATGAAAACAGTTTTTAAAACCATTTGGGTAGCAGTCATGCTGCTACTTCTTGGCACATTTGCCAAGGCTCAAACGCCACCAACCATAACGGGCAGTTTGACTTCCACTTCTGCTATTTGTTCGGGGACAGGTAGCATTACTATTAACACTGCAACAAGTGCAGCTCCTTACAATTTAGTAAATGCTGATTTATCTTCTTTACCTGTCGGTGCTTCAGTGGGAGGGCAAAACCACACGCCCACATTTACTAGTGGGAATCCGCACTATGTATTATTAACACCGGCTAACAGTGACAAAAGGGGTTTTATCACTTTTGCCGAAACAGCATTAAAGCCCGTTAATTTTATTGCGACCTTTGGTTTGTATGTAGGTAATGGAACGGGTGCAGATGGTACTAGCTTTAACTATGGTAAAGTAAACACAAGTACAGGAAACTATGGAGAATTTGGTATGATAGATAGTGGCTTGGCTGTTGGTTTTAATGAATATAGTAATAAAATATTTATTTATTATAACAAGGTTCAACTTACATCTTTTAATGTAAATGGCACTTTGAATAATAGTGGTTGGAAATCAGTTAGTATAGAAGTTACCGGAAGTGGTCAACTTACGCTTTCTTATGGTGGCAACGTTTATTGCACCAACTATCAGTTACCTGCTGCTTATGTTACCGATAATAAAACCAATTGGAAATATGGCTTTGCTGCAAGAACCGGTGCCTTAAATAATTTGCACGCTGTAAATGATGTAGTCATAAAAGATCGTACACCTTGGGAATATAGCCTAGATGGCACCAATTTTACTACCAATAATAATTTTACTAATTTAAATCCTGGCAATTACAATGCTTATGCCAGAATTGGTAATGCTGCCTATAATGCTAATGGTTATAATTCAACAGCTAGTATAGGTACTCAAACTATCACTGCTTTATCTTTTGCTGCAACTTTAACCCCTACTAATCCTACTACTTGCACAAGTACTGGTACTATTGCTATTAGCAATGTAACGCATAATTTTGTTCCATACGATTTAATATATCTTACTCTGACAAATAATCAACTAGGTGGTGCTTCAGTGGGCGGCTTGGGTACTTCTTTTAACCCTTATTGGGGTAATGGTGATTTAGTGCTTACATCAAACACTAATAGCATAGCTGGTTATATTGATTTTGGTAATATTATAGCTCAGCCCAATGCTTTTTCTGCAAACTTTGATATGTTTATAGGAGGAGGTTCCGGAGCAGACGGAATGAGCTTTAACTATGGAAATTTAAATACTGCAGGTACTGCAGGTACACCTGCAGAGGCAGGAATGGTAAACAGTGGTTTGGCAATTGGTTTTAGTGAAATTAGCAATACCATTAAAATTTACTACAACAAAAGCGCAGTTCAAACCTATAATGTAAGCGGATTACAAGCTAATAGTTATAAAAGTGTTGCTTTAACCATAACACAAGATGGAAAACTAACCCTAGTATATGGTGGTACTACTATTTGTAGTAACTACCAATTGCCTGCAGCTTATCTTACTGATAACAAATCTAGTTGGCATTATGCTATGGCAGCAAGATGTGGCGGTTTAAACAATTATCATTCAATAAAAAATGTAGTCATTAAAGACAATGATGTTCAATATAAATTAGATAATGGTAACTTTACTTCATCTACTACTTTTACTGGTGTAGCTGCTGGTACACATAACATATATGCTCGTAAGAGCAATGGGGCAAATTGCTCAAATGTAACTACAGTAGGCACTGCTACTATTACTTATACGCCAGATATTACGGCAACTGTAGCTTCTACTAGCCCTACTTCGTGTACAAGTCCAGTCGGAACTATTACTATTAGCAATGTATCTCATGGGCTATCATCCCCTTACGATTTAGTAAATATTAGTTTGACTAACAATCAACTAGGTGCCGCTACAATTGGCAATTTGGGTACTTGTTGTAACCCTGTATGGGGGGGATATGGGGATTTAGTACTTACACCAAATACTAGCAACAGAGCTGGTTATATTGCTTTTAATTCAACTGTAGCAACACCCAACGCTTTTACTGCCAACTATGATGTGTTTGTAGGAGGAGGAAATGGAGGAGATGGATTGAGCTTTAACTATGGAAATCTAAATACTTCTGGTAGTTTAGGTGGAGCAGAATCTGGCATGGTAAACAGTGGTTTGGCTATTGGCTTTAGCGACTATAGCAATACCATTAAAATTTATTACAATAAAATTGAACTTCAATCGTATAGTGCAACCGTAAATTCAGGTGGTTATAAATCAGTTGCTATAACGGTAACACAAGATGGAAAGGTTACCATTGTGCATGGTGGTATTACTATTTGTAGCAACTACCAATTGCCAGCAGCTTATGCTACTGATAACAAAAGCAGTTGGCAATATGCTCTTGCTGCACGATGTGGAGCGTCAAACAATTACCATTCTGTAAAAAATGTAGTGATTAAAGACAATAGTATTCAATATACTATTAATGGTACTGATTATACCGAGAACCCAAATTTCACTAATGTGGCTCCAGCTACTTATAATGTGCGTGCACGTATTAGTAATGGAGCGTATTGTTCTGCTATAAGTACTTTGGGTTCTGCTACTATTGCACTCCCGGTTATAGCAGCTCCAACAGCTTCGGCACAAACATTTAATGGAAGTGCTACCGTTGGAAATTTAGTTGCAACAGGAACTTCATTAAATTGGTATGCTGCTGCAACTGGCGGAACCGCTTTAGCAGCTTCAACCGCATTAGCTACTGGGACGTATTATGTAACACAAACTTTAAACGGTTGTGAGAGTGCAAGAACATCGGTTGCAGTTACAGTGAATACTGTTTTTGCACCAACTGCTTCTGCTCAATCATTTTGTGGTGTTAAAACCGTTGCCGATTTAGTAGCTACAGGAACTGATTTAAAATGGTATAGTGTAGCAACTGGTGGTACAGCTTTAGCATCCACAACTGTGCTTGCTTCAGGAATTTACTATGTTTCTCAAACATTAAATAATATAGAAAGCGCAAGAACATCGGTTGCGGTAACTGTGGTTCCATTAACTATAAATACAACTACTATGGTTTCTTGTGGTTCTTATACTTGGGCTGCGAACGGCCAAACCTACACTACTTCTGGTGAATATTTGCATCAAAACGTTGTAAGTAATACCTATTGCGCTGCTACATCAGATACAAAAGGTTGTGTAACAGGTGATGAATATATATCAAATGTTACTATTGGATCTATTAACAAAACATCTTTATGTGGTAACTCTGTAAATTACAATGATTTTACATCGAATTCTACGTCAGTTTTGGCTGGATCTTCTTATGCTATAAGTGTTACTAATCCTCATAGCTTCAGTGGTGATAGTATTTCGGTTTGGGCGGATTGGAACAAGGATGGTGATTTTACAGATTCAGGGGAAGAATATTCTCTAAGTTACAGCTCTAATTTTAATAGTGGAAATGGCCCAGGATATGGCACAGGTTCAATTGCTGTTCCAGCAGGTGCTAGTAATGGAAATGTAAGAATGCGTATCAGAGTAGTTTATAGTGAAACTCCACTAGCTTGTGGTAATACTGAATACGGAGAAATTGAAGATTACACCCTTGTGGTAAGTGGTGGTGTAACGAATTCAACTTGCCCAACGTATGAAAAATTGGTTTTAACCATCAATGCAGTTACAAGTTCAAGCAATAGCATCGCTATTTGCTCAAATGCATTACCATATAGTTGGAATGGTTTAACATTCAATGCAGCAGGCACACAAACTGCACATTTAACCAATGCAGCAGGTTGTGATAGTAGTGCAAGTTTAACA
>RGVD01000074.1 GCA_010027395.1 Bacteroidota bacterium | reverse complement strand
AACCGTGAACTGAATAACCATTAACTGAATAACTGTGAACTGATCAACCGTGATCCGTGAACCGATCAACCGTGAACTAATAAAAACAAAAGAATTTGAAAAAGAATAATCAAAAATTACACCGCGATATACAAAGAGTCTTTGCTGAAAACGCCCGCAAATTGTTAAACTACAAACAAGTGGCATCAAAGCTCGGTATCGAAGATAACAAGGGAAGAGAAGAACTTCTTATTGCACTGAAAATATTAGATAGGGAAGGGGTGATAGAAGAAATTCAACCCGGAAAATATGTGGCCCGATTGAAGCACCAATTCATTACTGGTCGTGTGGATATGACCCAACGCGGACAAGGTTACCTTGTGCCTGATGAAGGGCAAGACATCACTGAGGACTTATACATCAGTTCAGATTACCTAAACACTGCCCTTAATGGTGATAAAGTGAAGGTACAAATGATGGGACATAAAATCAGTGATAAGCAAGCCGCTGAAGTGGTTGAGGTATTAGAACGTAACAGAACAGATTTTGTTGGAACCCTTCAAGTAAATGCCAGCTATGGTTTCTTGGTATGTGATGACAAGAAAATGTATGTCGATATTTTCATCCCTCAAGACAAATATGGCAAAGCCAAAAACGGAGATAAAGTCATTGCTCGCATTGTTAAATGGACGCCTGATGACAACAACCCTGTGGGCGAAGTTGTGGAAGTGCTAGGTAAGCCGGGCAACCACGAAACCGAGATGAATGCCATCGTTGCAGAGTTTGGATTTCCTCTAAAATTTAACCCCGAAACAGAGAAAGAAGCCGAAAAAATTTCTGATAAAATAGGCAAGGATGAAATTGCTAAGCGCAAGGATTTTAGAAAGGTATTAACCTTCACCATCGACCCTGAAGATGCCAAAGATTTTGATGATGCCATTTCTTATGAAGTAATGAAAGATGGTACGTTTGAGATTGGTATTCACATTGCTGATGTATCACATTTTGTAAGACCTGGCACACAGCTCGAAAAAGAAGCTTATGACAGAGCTACCTCTGTTTATCTGGTAGATAGAACCATTCCCATGTTGCCAGAAAAACTAAGCAATGGGGTTTGCTCTCTGCGCCCTCATGAAGAAAAATTGACCTTCTCGGTAGTGGTTAAGATGAATGAGAAAGCTGAAGTTTTGGATACTTGGATTGGTAAAACGGTTATTTATTCTGATAGAAGATTTAGCTATGAAGAAGCCCAAGAACGAATAGAAAACAAAGAAGGTGATTTGTGTGATGAGATAAATATTTTAAACAAATTGGCTTTAATTCTAAGAGAACAAAGGTTTAAAAAAGGTGCCATCAGTTTCGAAACTCAAGAGGTGAAATTTAGGTTGGATGAAAATTTTAAACCAACTGATGTGTATGTAAAGGAACGCAAAGATGCTCATAAATTGATTGAAGAATTTATGCTACTTGCCAATAGAAAAGTGGCTGAGTATGGCAGCAGCCAACTTGAAAGTAAAAAGCCAAAAACATTTGTTTACCGTTCACATGATTTACCTAATGAAGATAAATTAAAAGTGTTTAGCACCTTTGCGGCTCGCTTTGGTTATAAGGTAAATGTTGAATCGCCAAAGAATGTGGCCAAAGCTTTGAACCATTTACTTGAAGAAGTGGAGGGCAAACCTGAACAAAATGTATTACAAAGCCAAGCAGTACGCACCATGCAAAAGGCCATGTACACAACCAAAAAGACAAGTCATTATGGACTGGCATTTGAGCATTATACCCATTTCACATCACCCATCAGGCGCTATCCAGATTTGATGACCCATCGCTTGTTGTTTGAATATTTACATGGTGAAAAATCGGCTCCACAAGACAAATACGAAGAGGCTTGTAAACATTCATCAGCTATGGAAGTGAAAGCTTCCGATGCTGAAAGGGCTTCTATTCGTTATAAGCAAGTTGAGTATATCAAAGATTTTGTGGGCACCACTTTTCAAGGTATCATTTCAGGTATGTCGGAGTGGGGTATATATGTAGAGATAACCAAATTCAAATGTGAGGGTATGTTACGACTCACCAACATCAATGATGACTATTATCAATACGATAACAAAAACCAATGGATAGTAGGGCAGAGAACAGGACGTAAGTTCCAGTTTGGCGATACATTAGAAGTAGTGGTAATATCAGCAGATATTATTAAACGTCAAATTGATTTGAGTTTGCTTGAAACCGAAACCATGAAAAGCTTTAGAAGCAAATGGGAGAAAGGAAAAAGTAAAAAATCAGAAGCATCAAAAAAATCAGGTGGAGGTAGAAAAACCAGGAGAGGGAGCAAGTAGCAGTGTATGTTTAACTTCAGGGTATAAAACAAAAAATCCCGATTCAGCAATGAATCGGGATTTTGAATTAAGGATGATTATAAATTATAATACTTCGTTTACATCATTGTATGGTAAGCCAAAAGCATCAGAAACACCTTTGTAAACCACTTTACCTTCAACTACATTTAATCCTAAACGTAATTCTTCGTTGTCTTTACAAGCTTGTTTCCAACCTTTGTTAGCCAATTGCAATGCATAAGGAAGTGTTGCGTTGGTTAAAGCCAAAGTACTTGTATAAGGAACAGCTCCTGGCATGTTAGCTACACAATAATGGATAATTCCATCAATTACATAAGTAGGATCTTCGTGGGTTGTAGGCTTACAAGTTTCGATACATCCACCTTGGTCAACTGCAACATCAACCAAAACAGTACCAGGCTTCATTAATTTCAACATATCACGTGTAATCAAATGAGGCGCTTTAGCACCTGGGATTAACACAGCACCAACGATTAAATCAGCATGTTTAACCGCTTCACGAACATTATACTCGTTTGAGAAAACTGTTTTTACATTGGCAGGAAGGATATCATCCAACTCGCGCAAACGAGGAATTGAAATATCCATGATGGTTACATCAGCAGCCATACCAGCAGCCATTTTAGCAGCTTGTGTACCTACAATACCACCGCCTAAAACCAATACATTAGCAGGACGAACACCCGGAACGCCTCCTAATAAAATACCACGTCCACCCATTGGTTTTTCAAGGTATTTTGCGCCTTCCTGTATACTCATTCTACCAGCTACTTCGCTCATAGGAACTAGCAATGGAAGAGAACGGTCTTTTTTCTCTACTGTTTCATATGCCAAACAAACAGCTTTGCTTTTTAGCATAGCGTGTGTTAGTGGCTCGTAACTAGCAAAGTGGAAGTATGTAAATAATAGTTGATTTTCTTTGATTAAACCATACTCAAGTTCAATTGGTTCTTTTACTTTAATAATCATGTCAGCTTTGCCATACACTTCATCAATGGTTTGAAGCATAGTAGCACCTGCTTGGGTATATTCTTCGTCACTAAATCCGCTGCCAATACCAGCAGTTGATTGAACGAATAATTGATGACCAGCTTTGCTCAAAGCTGAAACTCCCGCTGGAGTTAAACCTACGCGGTTTTCGTTGTTTTTAATTTCCTTAGGAACGCCTATTATCATATGAATAAAATTTGTGCTGCAAATTAATTTTAAATCAAAGACAAAAAAATTATTTATTTTATAACTTTAATTTTCACTTTGGGTTTAGAAACCGTCCCCATTAACTTCTGGTTGAAGCTTTACTGGAGATGTAGGTTCTTTTGGTTTATCAAGTACCTCACCTTTGATAATGAGTGTAGTAGCTGTGCCCACGTTTGAGTTAACCGTAATACTTTTGGCAAAGGGACCTTGGTAGGCACCTGAATTATACATGGCTTTAATCCTTGACTTTTGATTTGGCATAATGGGTTCTTTAGGCCATTCTGGTGTGGTACAACCACAGCTTGGCTGAACGCTTGATAGAATCAATGGTACTTTTCCTTTGTTAATGAATATAAACTCATAAGCCACCTGTGAACCACTCCAAACCTTACCAAAATCATGGGTCGTTTTTTCAAACTCAATTACTGGTTTTTCTTTGGGTTCGGTTTGTGCAGTTAACTGAGTAAATGACCAAAAGGTTAAGATGAATACGATTATTTTTTTCATAAATTAGTTATAAGTTGATTTTACAAAAATAAAAAACCTGCACAAATATAAACATTTGTGCAGGTTCAGTTTAGTTAAAAATATGGATTAATGACCCGCTGGCGCAGCAGCTGGAGCATCATTAGGTTTAACAGTTCCTTTTAAATAAAGAATTACTGTAGACTTTTTAGCATTACTCATAACGGTAACACTTTTAGTGAAGTCTCCGGGGCTAGCAGCATTGTAAGTTGCTTTTACAAATCCCTCTTTACCTGGTTTAATTGGCTCTTTCGACCAATCTGGAGTAGTACATCCGCAACTAGCAGAGGCACTTGTTATAATCAAAGGCTCTTTACCTGTATTTTTAACCGAAAATTGGTAAGTAACAGGTGTTCCTTGTGGGATAACTCCGAAATCATGAGTTTCTTTTTCAAATTTGATGTCTGCTTGATTTGGATTTTCAGGAGCAGCTGGTTGTGTTGTTGTTTGTGCATTAGCAATAAAGCCAACACATGCAATAAAGGCTGTTAAGATTAACTTTTTCATTTTGTATGTTTTTTATTATTTAGTTGATGTAATTCGTTAAACAAAGGTTGTACCAAAAAATTTATTTCGCAAAATTTTCTTTTCAAACATAAAGTATATTCAGTTAAATTTTTCTTAAAAGTATATTTATTTGACTCCTACTAATGTTAGAATTGATATCTAACTCATGAAAAGAACAAATAATATTCTGTAAATCAGCATGTGTGAAAAATTTTTGCCCTTGTTGGTGTTTTAGCGCAGCGACACCAACAAAATAGGAAGGACGTCAATATTGGCAAAAAATGTATCTTGCCATGCAAATGAAAAGATTACTTTTTATACTACTGATTGTTTTTTTGATTTATACAAACATTTCAGCTCAAGTTTTTACCCGAGCTGATTTTGCTTATGCCAATCAATGGTATACCTATCAAACGGATACTACTCCCTCCTCGAAAATAAAATTTAGATTAACTGGTCCTAGCAATATTTGGAACTTTTCTACTAATGTTAAAAATCATCAAATAGATTCTGTTTTATTTGAGGATACCACTAATTATTTAAACAAACCTGTAGGATGTAATCTAGTACAAGTCACTAATGCTAGTATTAATTATTTGAAGGTGGATGCAGATGGGGTAAATGCCTTTATGAATGTAGGAAGTTTTACTGATACCACAACAACTATAAAAAATCTTATCAATCAATACCCATTTCCATTGAGCTATTTATCTGAAGTGAGAGATTCATTGAGTGCCTCAACCATTCAAAGTGTTTCTGAATTAGGCCTCAATAATCCTTTGTATGATAGTTTGAAAACGGATATAAAAGTGTTTTTTCATACCCTTGTCGATGCAAGTGGACTGCTTATAACACCCAAGGGTACGTACGAGCAAACTTTGAGAGTTAGAAGCACTCAGCAACCCATTTATATGTTTTATGGTAGGGATAAAACATCAGGCATTTACGAACCATTAAATATTCCTATTCCAGGTGGAAATACTCTTGTAAATACCGATACCACTTATACTTGGTGGGTGTATAAAAAAGGTTACTATGTTGCGCAAGCCAAAGTGAATGGAAAGCTTTTAAGCTTATCCTATTTGATTAATTCATCACAAGGTGCAGCCTATATACCTGATGTTGATGTTAAATTAATAAATGTTTTTCCAAATCCAAGTGAAGGACTTTTACATATCGAACACGGTAATCTCGAATTTGAAAAATACAGCATACATAATTCGATCGGTATAAAAGTTCAAGAGGATTCTTTCAGCTCTAAAATAGATATTGGTTCTTTACCCGAAGGGCTTTATCACTTGAGCTTGATAACATCAGATGAGAATTGCATTACCAAAACCTTTGTTCATAACCGCTAAATCGCTTTCTTTGCCTCAATGCCTTTTTCAAAGATAAATATTAGTTTTTATCCCCTTTCTGAGCAAAATAGCGAAGCCCTTTTTTCTATTATAATTCCCAGTTGGAATAATTTAGATATGCTCAAATGCTGCATTCAGTCAGTAAGAGAAAACTCTTATTTTGCTCATCAAATCATAGTGCATGTAAATGAGGGTGTGGATGGAACAATAGATTGGATAAAAAGTCAAAACATAGATTATACATACTCTGTCAACAATGCCGGGGTTTGCTACTCCGTAAATGCGATGGCAGCATTGGCTAAAACAAATTACATTGTATTTTTGAATGACGATATGTATGTATGCAAGCACTGGGATAAACCCTTATATGATTGTATCAAAGGTTTACCAAATAATAATTTCTACTTATCAGGAACCATGATAGAGCCTGTTGCATCTTCAAATAGCTGCGCCATTGCTCCACATGATTTTGGTCGCACTCCTGCTGATTTTGATAAAGCTGGTTTGGATGCCTTTGCAGCTTCAACCAACAAGAAAGATTGGTTCGGTGCTTCTTGGCCACCTTCAGTTGTTCATAAAAGTATTTGGCAAAAAGTAGGAGGATATAGTGTTGAATTTAGCCCAGGAATGTATTCCGATCCTGATTTTGCCATGAAATTGTGGCAATCAGGGGTTAGGCATTATCAAGGTATTGGCAGCAGTTTGGTATATCATTTTCAATCTCGCTCAACAGGTAGGGTTATTAAAAATAATGGTAGAAAGCAGTTTGCTAAAAAATGGGGTATTCCATCATCTTATTTCTATAAAAGTGTGTTGCGTTTAGGAGAAGAATTTAATTCTGATAAACCATTGTTGTTTAAGAAAAATGTAGCTTATTTCTTTGCTAAACTAAGGGCTTTTTATATTTCAATTTCCTAATGGAGAAGTTAAGTGTAGTTGTTATTACTTATAATGAAGAGTCAAATATCGAAAGGTGTTTAAACTCAGTAAAGAATATTGCAGATGATGTGGTTGTTGTTGATTCTTTTTCGACAGATAAGACCCGAGAGATAGCTGAAAAATTAGGAGCTAGGGTTATACTTCAAAAATTTCTTGGACATATCGAGCAAAAGAATTTTGCCATTACCCAAGCTAAGAATCCTTTTATCTTATCACTTGATGCTGATGAAGCCATTGACGAAAAACTAGAAAAGGAAATAATAAAGATTAAACATAATCGCATATCTGATGGGTATGCTATCAACAGGTATAACAATTATGTTGGCAAATGGATTAATCATGGTGCTTGGAAAAGCGATGTGAAATTGCGTTTATGGGATTCAAGAAATGGTAAATGGGGTGGTTTAAATCCGCATGATGTTTTTGAAATGCAAGAACAAGCTATCGTTCAAAAAATTGAGGGTAATATCTTACATTGGTCATATAAATCTGTGGAGGAGCATCAAAATAAAATTGAATACTTTTCAGACATTGCCGCAAAAGCCTACAAGAAAAAAGGAAAAAAATCTTCTTGGTTTAAAATAATAATCAGCCCTTGCTTCCGATTTGTAAGGGATTATATTTTCAAGCTTGGTTTTTTAGATGGCAAATATGGTTTTATCATAGCCAAACTTACTGCTTATGAAGTCTATCTGAAATACAAGAAATTGAAAGAAATGAATTAGTCCACCTTTACAGTATTTCTGCGTTAAAAGACTTTTTTTATGATGTAGAGAATTGCTTCCCTAAATCATGGTTCATTAATATAATTGGGTGGAAACACCCGACACCACAACAATCCTAAAGTTTGTTTACCCCGAAGGGGTAAAATAATTATAGCCGCAGGTGAAACCTGCGGCTATATATCAAAGAAATATGCAGAACCCCGAAGGGGTTCAACAGACTAAACAATGTGTCGAGTAATTTTGTTGCGATAGCTTATAGTTTTACTCCCATTTCATCTATCAGATATTCAGCTTTAGCCACCTTTTGTATTACCCATAAAACATAACGGATATCGCATCCAACCGATCGGCTGTAACTTTCATTCCAAGCATAATCGTTTATGGTAGCAGTATATGCCCTATCAAAGTTTACCCCAATTAATTCTCCATAAGCATTCATAACAGGACTTCCACTATTACCTCCAGTTGTGTCTAGATTATATAAAAAATTAATAGGCAAATCACCTAAATCAGGGTGCATCAAACTTCCATAATCTTTATTTGCATATAAGTCTTTTACAATTTGCAACAACTCGTAATCAATACCATCTTCTTTTTCTATTACACCTTTTAGGGTAGTGAAAGGTTGGTTATAATCTGCATCATTAGGATAATAACCTTTTACAGTGCCGTAGGTAAAACGCAAGGTAGCATTGGCATCAGGTATAAATTGTTTTTGCTTGAACAGAGATTTTACATCCACATATTTAGCCATCAGTTGGTTCAATTCACCCTCACGTTTGCGGTCCTCCTCATCGTGGAAATTTAATTCAACATTTAGTTCTGAAGCAAACTTAATCAAGTCATCATTCATTTTAAATAATTTATCTAAATCTGTATTCACCAAATTGGTAATATAGGCTGCATCTTTCAATTTCGACTTAGCATACATCTTTGCAATTTTAGCTTTCAAGGCTGCATCATCTTTGCATTTGGCTTTGAAATTATTTACTGCTTTTATTTCATTATTTGCGTTGAATGAAGAGGCATCCATCATCATTTTTTCGATGGCTGCTATTTCAAAAGTCTCATCAAACTTGGCTGTTTGAGCATACACTGCATTCTTAATTCGCTGCCATTGCTTGTCTTTAAAATTCGCTCTTTCAGAGTCTGTTTTTAATTTGTTGTAAATATTTCTGTAATTATCAATCGTTGCTGCAATATTTAAAACAGGCGCAACCGAATAGATTTGGTCATACCATAAATTACGTGGGGCATAATTAATAATATCGTCATACACCACATTGATTCTATGTATTATCCCACCATATTGTGCATTTAGTTTTTCATCTTTTTCTATAAATGCCTCTAATGCTTTTTCGTCTTCAAATTTTTGTGCGGTTAGTTTACTTCTCCTAAATCCTTGCAATTTGCCTTTATAATTTTTAGTAACATTGGCCAATGATTTTATTTTGGCTGAATATTTTATTTCCATGCTGCGATTGCCTTTGCTTAGCTCTTCCATTTTTTCAATTTGCCAATCATATAAATCACTTATGTATTTCAACATGTATTGCTCATGATATTTGTAAAACGAAGCTGGCTGATGTCTGAATGTTTTTCCAGGATAACCCAAGATAAACACAAAGTCATTTTCTTTAACTCCCTTCGGATTTATTTTCAAGTGTTTGATAGGCTTGTAGGCCACATTGTTTACTGCATAGTCTGCCGAATTTCCATTAGGTGCAACGTAGGCCCTTAGAATGGCAAAATCGCCTGAATGACGCGGCCACACCCAATTGTCTTTTTCGCCACCATATTCACCAATGCTTCTTGCAGGCACATACACCAATCGAACATCTTTGAGTAGTTTGTATCTAAACAAAACATAGGTTCTGCCTGTAAACATTTCTGAAATTTCGCATTGTAGATCTTTATTGGCTTTATTTTCGCTTTCCGTAATAGCCCTTATGTTTCTCGAAATAATGCCTAGTCTATCCATAGGGTCGTTAGTGCTCTGAGTGCCTTGAAGAACTTTGCCCGAAACATCCTCATAGCTAGCAGTAATTTTGCATACAAGTCCTTTGGCAGAGGCCTCTTCACTTCGGTTTTTAGCTAAAAAACCCTTGTTGATATAATCATGGCTTGTGTCGCTAATTGCGGCTACATAACTAAATGCACAATGGTGATTCGTAATAATCAATCCATCCTCAGAAATAAATGAACCTGTGCATCCGCCAACTCTCACAATGGCATCCATTATACTAATTCCGTTGGGGTTGTATAAATCAACGGGTTGTATTTTAAGGCCTACCTTTTGTAAGTCCACATTTTTCAGTTCAGATAAAGGAAACATTCCCTCGTCAGTTTTATTGTTTAAAAATAATAAACTAATAAACAAGGCAACAAGCGTACTGATTGATTTTTTCATATGGGGCGAATATAAGTTAGGAGGCTTATATGTACAAATGGGCTGGTGGATTGTAATAATATCTAATTTTCATATTGTTTCCACTTCCGTCATGTATTGGCACGAAGCATCTTTACTTATTGATTTGCAATCATCATGCTGAGGCACGAAGCATCTTTTCTAATATAGAAATTGTTAGATTATTTTTGTTTGAAAACGAATGCCTTCCCTCCGTTAGCTATAGGAGGGCAGGGGGATGTAATCGGATTATCACAAAAGGGTATAGTTCGATATTTTCTAAAAATCAGTTCTGAAAACGTATCTATTCCCCCTTTGAAGGGGGGCAGGGGGATGTGACTCGTCCTGAAAAAAGTTTACAGTTTATTCTATTAATCCTGTTATTAGTTTTTAGTTTACAATTATAGTTCGTACATAATTTCATTTTTGAAAACGAATTAACTAAGGTCAAAGGGATGTATTTTCTATTTGCCAAATTATCTCCTCAATTTTCAAAATAACATTGTTTATATCCTGCTTTACCTCTAAATCCTTGCATCTAAAAAAAGTAACGCCATGTTCCTCTAATCTGCCTTGCCTTAAAGAGTCGTGTTTAATGGCATCATCATTATCATGAGATATGCCATCAATTTCTATCGCTAACATCAATTCATGACAATAAAAATCAACAATATAATCAAGCATTGGAACTTGACGATGAAACTCATAACCCAATGCTTTCCCTTTGAGTTGTTTCCATAGCAACACTTCGCTTAAGATTCTCTTTTTTCTTAGATCTCTTGCTAAGTTTTTTAGGTCTTTGTTATATGGAATTATTTTGTTTTTCATTGGTGAAATTATTTGGTGTTAACTGTCGTAAACATCCCCCTTAGTCCCCCTTCAAAGGGGGAATTCCAACCCACTTGCTTCTCCTATATTTTCAATTTTTCATCCTGATAAAAGTTTAGCCTTTGGCTCAAATATGTTAGAAATATTTTTTAAAAACGTAAACATCCCCCTTTGTCCCCCTTCAAAGTGGGAATTCCAGCCCAATAGCTTCCCCTATATTTTCAATTCCTCATCTGAAAAAGTTTAGCCTTTGGCTCAAATATATCCCTAAACTCAGTTTGAAAACGGATGCATTCCCTCCGTTAGCTAACGGAG
>RGVD01000073.1 GCA_010027395.1 Bacteroidota bacterium | reverse complement strand
CCATTAACGCAAGGTGCGCATGATTATGGAAGTTTTTCAATAGGTTATAACAACAAAAAGCCAGTGATGGTGGGCGCTAAGATGAGCATCAATATGCCGACTGAGTTATTTTTGATTGATATGAATGGCAAGCCTGAAAAGCAAATCACATTTAGCAACAAGCCTATTCTTGATAACATGAAAATGGGCAAGGTTGAAAAGCGCATGGTGAAAACCACTGATGGCAAAGACATGTTGGTATGGGTAATACTTCCACCAGATTTTGATGCTAATAAGAAATACCCTACGCTTTTGTATTGTCAAGGTGGACCACAAAGTCCCTTATCACAATTTTTTAGTTACCGTTGGAATTTCCAATTGATGGCAGCCAATGGCTATATAGTAGTGGCTCCTAACCGCAGGGGTTTACCAGGCTTTGGCAGCGAGTGGAATGATGCCATTAGCCAAGATTATGGGGGACAATGTATGAAAGATTATTTAAGTGCCATTGATGATGTGAGCAAAGAGCCATATGTAAATAAAGATAAATTGGGTGCTGTGGGTGCCAGTTTTGGTGGATTTTCGGTATATTGGTTGGCAGGTAATCATAACAAACGTTTCAAGACTTTTATAGCGCATTGTGGTATGTTTAACATGGAGAGTTGGTACGGCAGCACTGAAGAAATGTTTTTTGCTAACAACGATAATGGGGGACCTTATTGGAGTCAAACTGCACACCCAAATAATTTTGATTCATCGCCACATAAGTTTGTTCAAAACTGGGATGCACCTATTTTGGTTATTCATAACGAAAAAGATTTTAGGGTGCCTTTATCACAAGGTATGGAAGCCTTTACCGCAGCCCAAATCAAAGGAGTACCAAGCAGATTCTTATACTTTCCTGACGAAAACCATTGGGTAGTGAAACCTCAAAATTCAGTTTTATGGCAAAGGGTATATTTCGAATGGTTGGATAAGTGGTTGAAGTAAGAGGCAATCAGCCAGAGGCTTGACAATAGGCTCACTCGCAAGATGCGAGCAAGTGAGAAGGACAATTTTCATTCTTTGCAATCGCTCGGCCCTACTTTGCATTCGCTCGGCTCTAGCCGAGTGACAATTATGAAAATGGCATCTTGCCAAGAAAACATCTAAATATTAATTTTACCCCAGTGGTTTCGCAAGTGTCAAGCGAAGCGTGCTTTCGCAAGTGTTAAGCGAAGCGTCACTTGTGAATGAAAATAATTGAAGTTTCCAACTTCATACTACTAAATTCATCAATCTCTAGATTCAAATAATTCACTGCTTTCGCAAGTGTTAAGCGAAGCATCACTTGTGAATGAAAATAATTGAAGTTTCCAACTTCATACTACTAAATTCATCAATCTCTAGATTCAAATAATCCAAATCCGGAACGAAGCTAAACGCCACATAACAATAAAATTCTATTTTTACTTGTAAACAAACAATTTATAAAGACCTTTGCAGCTTCATGAAAAAGAAAGTAGAAATTCTATCTCCTGCCAAAAATTTAATTCAAGGCATAGCTGCTATCAACGCAGGTGCTGATGCCGTATATATTGGTGCTCCTCAGTTTGGGGCTCGTTCAAATGCTACCAATTCCATTGAAGATGTGGCAGAATTGGTTAAATATGCCCATTTGTTTAAAGCCCAAGTTTTTGTGGTGGTGAATACCATTTTATACGATAATGAATTAGAAGATTGCAAGGAGTTAATTCATACTTTATATGATATTGGGGTGGATGCGCTTATTGTGCAAGACATGGCCATTATGGAAATGGATTTGCCACCTATTGTTATTCATGCCAGCACGCAAGCTAATAACAGAGACCCAAAACATGTGAAATTTTTAGCAGATGCAGGCATGAAAAGGGTAGTGCTAGCTCGTGAATTGAACTTAGATCAAATCAAAGAAATTCATGAGGCAACGGATGTTGAATTGGAGTTTTTTGTTTCGGGTGCGCTTTGTGTTTCATTTAGTGGTAATTGTTATATGAGTATTGCTAATGGTGAACGCAGTGCCAACAGAGGCTCGTGTGCCCAAAATTGCAGGTTGCCTTATAACCTCATTGATGGAAAAGGAGAAACATTAATATCTAATAGCCATTTATTATCCATTAAGGATTTGGACCTAAGTGAGCAATTGCCAAACTTGGTTGAAGCTGGAATCACTTCTTTTAAAATTGAAGGACGCTTGAAGGATATGGTTTATGTTAAAAACAATACCTCCTACCTGCGTAAAAAGCTAGACGCATTTTTAGAAAATAATGAAACTTATACAAAAGCTTCATCAGGAAGGACTTTCTACACTTTCGATGCTGAAATGGATAGAAGCTTCAACCGCGGTTATACTGACTATTTTGTAAACAAGCGCAGCCAAAAAATTGGTTCATGGGAAACACCAAAATCGCAAGGACAGCTTATTGGTAGGATTATCGAGACCAAGTCAAATGGCTATGTGATCGAGAATTGCGAATTGTTAAACAATGGCGATGGCCTTTATTTTATCAATGAAAATGGCGAGGCTGATGGGGCTCAAATAAATATCATCGTTAATGATATTGTGGTTCCAAATACTTTCAGATCATTGAAACCCGGAACCATTATCTATCGAAATTCAGATGCCAATTTCAATAAATTATTGGAGAGAGATGACAGCGCTGTTCGCAAAATTGGAGTAAAATTGATATTTTCAGAAACGCCCAATGGTTTTCAATTATTTGCCATTGATGAAGATGGACATGAAAGTGTGTCAAATTTCGAGTCAGTAAAGGAATTGGCAAAGAGCGAAGATTCCACCATTCCAAACATTAAGAAAAACTTATCAAAGACAGGAAATACACCTTTTATAGTTGATGAAATCAATGTGGATTTTACGAATAATTGGTTTTTACCAATTTCAAAAATTAACGAAATCAGAAGATTGGTTTTAGAACAATTGGTAGATATCAGAATAAGCGAATACCAAAGGGAAGAATACCAAATCACAAAAACGGATCATCCTTATCCTGTTACCCAACTTGACTTTACATACAATGTGGCTAATAAATTAGCCCGTGAGTTTTATAAACGACATGGTGTAACTGAAATTGAAAAGGCTTTTGAATTACAATGGGACCCAGGAAAATCAAGGGTAATGACCACCAAATACTGTGTGAAATATGAGTTGGGTAAATGTTGGCGATTCAACAAAGATACCATCGGTGAAAAGTTGGTAGAACCATTAACACTAAAGCATGGTGAAAATGAATATAAATTGAAATTCAATTGCAAGCCATGTGAAATGGAAATTTGGGAGAAAGATGCGGAATTGGTTTTTGAAGAAGAGGAATAAAACTTAAGACCAAATCGATAAGTATTCGAAATAAAAAAAAATAGAATTAACTAGTCAATGTCGAAATTAATGTTTCATTGTTTTCTTACTTATCGTTATAAATCTATCCCAACAAATCACTAATTTGATTATTTTCGCATCAGAAAAAAATTTTTAACATCGTCTTTAGCATAATGCTTATTGACAATAGCACGACAACCTTATGTTTGATAATTTAAGTAGTAAGTTAGAAAAAGCGTTTAAAACCCTTAAAGGACAGGGGAAAATTACCGAAATCAATGTGGCTGAAACCGTAAAGGAAATACGCAAAGCCTTGATTGATGCCGATGTTAACTACAAAATAGCAAAACAAGTTACTGATACCATTAAAGACAAAGCCATTGGTGCTAATGTGCTTACAACCGTTTCACCAGGTCAATTGATGGTGAAAATAGTAAATGACGAGTTGGTTTCTTTATTTGGTGGAAAAACTGAAGAAATCAGCACTGAAGGTAATCCAACAATTATTTTAATGGCAGGTTTGCAAGGAAGTGGTAAAACCACTCACACAGCAAAATTGGCTAATTTTATCAAACGTAAGGGGAAATCAGTGATCATGGCAGCCTGCGATGTGTATCGTCCTGCAGCTATCGAGCAATTAAAGGTATTGGGAGCACAAATTGATGTGCCTGTATACTTTGAAGAAGGAAACCTAAATCCTGTTAGTATTGCAGCCAATGCGGTTAAGCATGCTAAGGAAAATAATGCAAGGGTTATCATCATAGATACTGCAGGTCGCTTGGCTATTGATGAGCAAATGATGAAGGAGATTGGCGATATCAAAAAAACGATTAAGCCACACGAAATCTTGTTTGTTGTGGATGCCATGACAGGTCAAGATGCTGTGAATACAGCAAAAGCATTCAATGATGTATTGGATTTTACAGGTGTAATTCTAACCAAATTAGATGGTGATACCCGAGGTGGAGCTGCATTATCTATCAAAACAGTGGTTGAAAAACCTATTAAGTTTGTGGGTATGGGCGAGAAAATGGAAGCCCTTGACGTTTTTCACCCTGATAGGATGGCTCAACGTATTTTGGGTATGGGTGATATTGTTACCCTAGTTGAGCGTGCCCAAGATGTTTTTGATAAAGAAGAATCAGATCGCATCCAGAAAAAATTGTTAAAAGATCAATTTACTTTCCAAGACTTTTTAAGTCAAATACAACAAATCAAAAAGATGGGTAACTTAAAAGATTTGATGGGTATGATTCCAGGTGTTGGTAAATCAATAAAAGACCTAGATGTGAGTGATGATGCATTTAAACATATTGAAGCTATCATTTATTCAATGACTCCAAGTGAAAGAGAGAATCCAGATATTATAAATGGTTCGCGTAGAAAAAGAATTGCTAATGGCTGCGGTAGAGATATTCAAGAGGTAAATCAACTGTTAAAACAATTTGATGAAATGCGCAAAATGATGAAAACCATGAACAAGTTTCAAGGTGCTGGACGGAGCATGAAAGGTTTACCATTCATGAGATAATCTTAAAAACAAATATGTCGAACGCAAAAATTAAAAGTGGTATAAAGTACAGACTGCGCAGGTTGTTAACTTTGTTTTTGCAAGGTTTGCTTATTACTTTACCTTCGGTTGTTACCTATCAATTAATAAAAAACACTGTAAGATGGATAGATGAATTTTTGCAACTTGAAACGCCAGGATTGGGTTTTCTTATTGTAATATGTTCTATTACTTTTCTGGGTTATATAGGAACCAATATTGTTACTCGTCCTATACTTGTCATGTTTGATGATATTTTTAGTCGCATTCCTTTCATTAAAAATATTTACACCTCCGTAAAAGATTTAGTAGAAGCGTTTGTAGGTGATAAAAAGAAGTTCTCAAAGCCTGTTATAGTTGAAGTTTCGCAAGGTTTATATAAACCAGGGTTTATTACCAATGAAGATTTAAGTGAATTGAATTTGCCTGGATTGGTGGCTGTTTATTTTCCGCATTCATACGCCTTATCTGGAAATGTTTTTTTTACTGAAAAATCTAGGGTTAAACATTATGATACCAATGCTACCGACTTTATGAAATTTATAATAACAGGTGGTGTAACCGAAATGGATCAATCAAATGCAGTTCAAGATATTTCTGAGTCTGAATAATATTTTTACACTCATCAAAATTGCTAGGTTTAAAAACCTGCTGATGATATTATTTACCCAAGTTTTTGCCTTTTATTTTCTTAACCCTTATGCTGATTGGCATGATTTGCTAAGATTTAGATTCTTGGCTTTGGTATTTTGCACAGTTTTGGTAGCAGCAGCTGGATATATTATTAACGATTACATAGATGTGAAAATAGATATGGCTAACAAGCCAAGCAATGTTCTAGTAGGGGTTAGGATATCGCGAAGAAAGACCATTTTTGCTCATTGGTTTCTTACTTTTCTTGCAGCATTTTTTTCCTTAATTATCAACCTTAAGGTTTTTTTATTGGTAATTATTTGTTCCTTTTTACTTTGGATGTATTCTGAATATTTCAAGAAATCTTATTTAGCTGGAAACATTATGGTAGCTATGCTTACTTCATTCACTCTCCTAATTCTATTTTTGTATGATGAAAATCTATATTGGCCGGGTATTGTATCCTATTCCATATTTGCTTTTTTTACCACCCTAGAACGTGAGATTATTAAAGATACAGAAGATATCAGGGGAGATGCCAAATTCAATAGTCATACTCTTCCTATACGCTTGGGGGTAAGGAAAACTAAAGACATATTACTATACCTTCATTTGTTTAATGCAACACTTATCTTTGCTTTTGCTTTCTACATACAGCCTTATTTTAAAAATCACGTTGCCACTTATCTAGTGTTTCTGATTTACATCTTATTAACTGTCTTACTGCCAATGGCAGCAATGGCTTGGTTTATTAAAACTGCAGATGTGAAGCAAGACTTTTCCAAACTAAGTCGTTTTGCCAAAATCGTTATGCTACTTGGCATTATGAGTATGGTATTTTGGAAAATTTAATACATAAAATAATTGGTAATGATTTCAAAGGTGCGATTTGTATTTTAGATTATTGATGTATGGTTAATAAATATAAAATTACAGAATCTCATTTCACTGAAAATATTAAACAATTAGCTACATTATTTTGGCTCCCAAAGCTCAATTTTATTGCCATCTGCATCCATTATGTGAACGAATTTGCCATATTCTGAATCCTGAATAGTATCAACTATTGTTGCGCCATTATCAGATAATTTTTTTACAAGTCCCGCTATGTTTTGCACGCGGTAGTTAATCATAAACTCTTTTTTAGAGGGTGCGAAGTATTCGCTTCCTGTTTTAAAAGGACTCCATTGCAATTGGGTAATTTCCTCTGCATTATGCATGTCACGTGATTCAAAAGTTGAACCATAATCATTCACATCCATTCCTAAATTGTTTTTATACCATTCTCTTGTTTCTTTCGGATTACTTGAAAAAAAGAAAATACCACCTATGCCGGTAACCTTAGGTGTTGTGTCGTTTTGAGTATTTGTTTCCATTTTGCTGTGAGTGTTTTCTGTATTGTTTGTTTTGTTTGTATTACAGCCTGCTAAAAATGCTGCAAACACAATGGTAAATAGTTTTTTCATTAACGAATGTAAATATTTGAAAGCAATATTAAAACAGAAGCTTGCATATCATGGATAATAATGCTTACTAACTAATCAAATTTGATTTGGTAAATTACTAAAATCGATAAGATGTTTCCAAATAATCCTTTCAAAACATTCAACCAAAAAATATTAAATTGCCAAAGCATTTTAATATGGCCAAAAGAATTTTTCTATTTCTGTTTTCCTTGGGTTTGCTTTCAAGTCTGTGGGCACAGCCTTTTGGATTTGAATGGATTCAAGAGGGTCAGCCTTATTATAAATTTAAAATATCAAAGCAAGGTATTTACAGAATAAATGCATCCACCCTATCTGAGGCTGGTATAGATTTGGCGGGCACTCATCCCAAGCGATTTCAGTTGTTTAGAGATGGACAGGAGCATGCCTTCTTTATATATGGCGACAAAGATGGAAAGTTTGACCCAAACGATTATATTGAATTTTACGCAGACAAAAATGATGGTAAATTAGATACTGAATTGTATAAAAATGTATCAGACCAAGCACATAAATTATACAGTTTATACACCGATACTGCCTATTATTTCTTGACCATATTACCTACAAGCAGCCTCAAAACGGGTATAAGGCTGGAAGAATTGAATGATACTAATTATGCAGCTTACATACCTGAGCCTTATTTTTGCTATTCTCAAAACATAGTTCTTAAAGATTTTTATTACCGAGGTGGTTTTATTCCCTCTTATCCAGATCCATATTATTTAAGTCATTATTTGGAAGGTGAAGGTTGGGTGGGCTCATTGATAAATGCAGGAGAAAGCAGGGAATATGTTTTTAATACACCATTTGCTGCAGCCACCGGTTTTAGTCCAAGCTATGAAACCAAGGTCTTTGGTAATAGCAATGCCAACTTGAATGCGAATTTGGTAAATCACCATTTGCGAATAAGTATAGCTCCAGATGCTGCCAATTATACCAACATCAAAGATTCAAGTTTTGTGGGTTATGGTGTAAACACATTTAGCAATTCACTTTCTAATTCGTTTATTGGTAACAGCAATACTCGCTTTCGATTTGATGTATTGAACGATTTGGGAGTAGCTAGCGATATACAAGCCATATCCTATATCAATTTAAAATATACAAGACAGTTTAATATGGGTAATCAATCCATTTTAAGGTTTAAGCATAATGCCATTCAAGCTGGATTGAGGTCCTATTTGAAATTTGATTCGTATGCATCGAGTTATCAAAATCCTATTTTATATGATTTAAGTCGAGGCCAAAGAATTCAAACCACATTAAAGAATGTCAATGAACTTCATGCTTTATTATCCAACGATGGAAAGCCACACGAAATCTACCTTTGTGACTCTTTGGATGTCATGGCAATTGAGGCTTTGCAAGCAGTCAATTTTGTTTCAATTGATCCATATAACAATTACGAATTTTTGATTGTATCCAACGAGAAATTGTCTACTGCTGCCAATCGATACAAACAATATAGGTCGAGCAAATTCAATACATTGTTGGTAAATAGCAGTCAATTGTATGATTTGTATTTTTTTGGTTACCCCCATCCCTTGGCTGTAAGAAGGTTTTGTAATCATCTTTTAACTAAGCAACTCATCAAACCTACATTTCTTTTGTTATTAGGTAGAGGTTACCAAAACAGTTTAACCCGTTTACCCAATACCAAAGAGTATTATGAAAACAACCTTGTTCCATCCATAGGCGAGCCTGCTAGTGATAATATGTTTACTGCTGGACTTGCGGGAAGCACTATAGAGCCTGCTATTGCTACGGGTAGAGTAGCAGCTTCAAGCAATGAGGAAGCAGAAAATTATTTAGATAAATTAATTTATTATGAAACCTCACCTGATAGCATTCAAGCTTGGCGTAAGCAAGTTTTGCATTTGAGTGGAGGAAGTGATGCCGGTCAGCAAGCTATCTTTAAATCTCAATTAGAAGCAAAACGTAATATAATTTATGGTAAATATTTTGGTGCAAATGTGAGTTCCTATAATAAAAATTCAACCCTTCCCACTCAAAGTAATTTAAAACAAACCTTGATTGATGAAATTAATAATGGTAAGTCCTTGGTAACCTTTTTAGGTCATGGTTCGCTGACGATACTTGATTTGGATTTTGGCAGTATTCGCGACTTGAACAACCGCAATCGCTACCCGTTTTTTTATTTCAATGGCTGTAATATTGGTAATGCGAATGATATCGACCCAGGTGGAACGGGACAGGTGTATGGCAAAGATTATATTTGTGCCAAAGACAAAGGTGCTATTGGTTGGCTAGCCCATTCTAATTTTACTTTCGATGGCAATTTATATATACAGATGGATGCTGTATATAAAAAACTTTGTGTGGATGCTTATGCAAAACCTATTGGACAAATATTGCAAGAAGCTTTTAAAAGTATTAATGCTTCTGATGAATACACGACATCACATGCCTTGCAATTATTACTTCAAGGCGACCCCGCACTTAAGATTTATGGCCCCCTATTACCTGATTATGCTATAGCTAATAATGATTTGTTTTTGTCTGCCGGGGCATCAGCCCAAAGCGATTCATTTGCTTTAAATGTAGTCATAACAAATCTAGGTAAAACAACTGAAGACAGCATTGAGGTATATGTTAGTCAAACCTTGGCAGATGGCAAGAAAAGGGATTTACCCTTTGTGAAAGCATTAGCCCCTTATTATAAAGATACTTTACAAATATGGATTAAAGGAGCTGACAAAGCATTGGTGGGCAATAATACTTTTGAATTATGGCTTGATAAAAATAACCTATTAAGCGAATCGCAAAAACAAAACAACAGCGCAAGTTTAAACGTATTTATTCCAGGTACAGGTATAAGTAATCTATTGCCATTTAACTATGCCATTGTAAATTCAGACACAGTTAAACTCATTGCTCAAAACAATAATTTATTTGCTAGCAATAGTGAGTATATTTTTGAGGTAGACACAAGCATTCAATTCAACCCTGTAAGTTCTTTTTACCAAACATCAGGAATTATCACAGCCCAGTCATTAGCAACTTGGCAATTGAATTTGAATGCCAAAGATTCTCAAGTATACTTTTGGAGAAGCCGATTAAACCTAGCTGAAAGCCAAGGTGGACAATGGAACATGAGTAGCTTCACTTATCTAAAAAATGGGGGAGAGGGATGGAGACAAAGTAATTTCGATCAATATAAAAATTGGTCATTAAGCGAATTGATGATGCAAAATCCAAGTACGAAACAGCTTGAATTTGCTGATGATGAAAAGCAAATTGGTATTTATGTGCGCAGGTGGAATACAGCTTTGAATTCATTTACTTCACCCTACTTTTTAAATGCCCAAGTCTTTAAATGTTTAAATGAAGGTGTGGTAGCAACGGTGTTTAACAAATACAAAGCTGATGAAAGCACAGAGTTGCCCAACTATCCTTTTCAATGTCAAAATATTATTGATAATAAAAATGGCGTGAATGATATTTCGCTCCGCTATTATACTTTCAATACCAATACCCCACAAGGACAAAGTGATTTAAAAGCCTTTATTGATTCGGTAGGCGATGGCTATTATGTCGGGATTTACTCTAGATTGAATTCAAATGCTGCCAATTGGAATTCAGATTTGAGAGATGCCTTTAAGAAATTTGGTAATGTTAAAATTCCAGCCATTGGAAGCAACAATACCGCTTGGGCCATGGTGGGCAAAAAAGGTGCAGCAATAGGTACAGCCTTTGAGGACACCGTTCATAACGATAAATCAAGTGTTCCTGATACTGCTTTAGCTGATCAAGTGAGGTTTACCGCAAACATCATTGGTAAATGGTACACAGGTAACTTTACCACAGCGCCTATAGGGCCATCCAATGCTTGGCAATCGTTTACCTTTCAAATGAACAATACAGATGCAAGTCCTTCAGGTAGGTATTGGTTTGATGTGATAGGTATCAACAAAAATGGGCAAGAAAATAAACTAGCTAGCAATGTAAATGTGTCTAATTATAGCCTTTCCAATATTGATGCTATACAATATCCTTTTATAAAACTAAGGGCTTATTTTGTGGATAGCACATATAGAACACCACATCAATTTGGCTTTTTGCAAGTAAATTATGTTTCTGCCTCTGAAGCCATGCTTGATCCATCATCACAGTTTAGTTTTTATAATGATAAAATCTCACAAGGTGATAGCATAAGTATTAAAATATTGGCAAGGAACATTTCGAGTAA
>RGVD01000072.1 GCA_010027395.1 Bacteroidota bacterium | reverse complement strand
CTGATTGGATCAAAGCAAGATAAAATGATTGCCTCTGGGGTATCATCCACAATAATCTCAACACCCGTTGCTGCTTCTAAAGCGCGGATATTTCTACCTTCTCTACCGATAATACGACCTTTCATTTCATCATTGTCAATATTAAAAACTGACACTGAATTTTCGATAGCATGCTCTGCTGCTGTTCTCTGAATGGTACTTAAAACAATTTTTTTAGCTTCCTTGCTAGCTGTTAATTTAGCTTCATCTACAATCTCTTTGATTCGGCTTAGGGCTTCGGTCTTAGCTTCCTCTTGAAATGTCTCTACCATTTGATTTTTAGCCTCTGCTGCTGTTAGTCCTGCAATTTTTTCAAGTTGCTTCACTTGGTTTTGAACTATTTTATCAACCTCAGTTTGCTTAGATTTTACCGTTTCTAACTGGCTATTCAAAGACTGCTTTACTTGCTCAAGCTCCTGGTCTTTTTTAGTTACAGCATCTGTTTTTTGCTTCAGCGTATTTTCCATTTGCTTCAGCTTGTTCTCGTTTTGGATAATTTGTGCATTGCGAGTTTGCACTTCTTTTTCGTGTTCTGATTTTAGAGACAAGAATTTTTCTTTTGCCTCAAGCATTTTGTCTTTTTTTGTAATCTCAGCTTGGGCTTCGGCATCTTTCACTATTTTCTCAGCCTTGCTTTTTAACATATTATTGTTAATCACAAACATGGCTGCAATGCCCCCTCCAAATGATAACATCACAAAAATTACTACTAAGTAAATTTCCATTATGATTTTAAATTAATTAATGATAACTAGTTTGAGGTGAACGCCACCATCAAACATTCAATTGCGGCTGTGCGAGGGGGATCTAAGTATTTTGTACGTCTTTCAGTAGCTCATTTAATTGAGCCAATTGGGTTTCTATTTGCTTATCGTCATTCTTCATTTGAGCAACAAGCTTTTCATATTGTGTAGCGATTTCAATGGCAAACATGGCTAGTCCGTCTTGATTATCGCGTAATGAAAATTGCTCGGCATAGCTTTGCAATTTATCGTTCACCAATTTGCCTGCTGCTCTTACCATTTCCTCTTCCTCAGCATTGATTTCGAGGGGGTAGATACGCCCGGCTATATTTATATTTACTGATAGTTCGTTCAACTTATTAAGTCCTTAATCGCTTAACAACCTGATACACTCATCAAGCTCTCGGATATATTGGTTAATTTTTAATTTTAACTCTTTTTTCTCCTCGCCCGATGAATCTATTTCACTTGCAATTTTAAGCAATTTATTCTTTTCTGCTAAATTGGCAATGGTATTTTTGTGTATTTCTATGTTTTGTTCAAGTTCTTGCGTGTGTTTCAGGGCTTCTAAATATCTTTTTTCTAGTTCATCGCGCTCTTTAATCAGTTTTACCAATTTAAGTTCAATGTTTAAAAAATTGTATTTAGTATCTGAATTCA
This sequence comes from Bacteroidota bacterium, assembly GCA_010027395.1. Classification (GTDB taxonomy): domain Bacteria; phylum Bacteroidota; class Bacteroidia; order UKL13-3; family UKL13-3; genus RGVD01. Next base: position 9,779 of record RGVD01000072.1, on the reverse strand, counting down.
TGCTTTTTATTAAAATCCGATAGGCTTCAAAAAATCCAAAGTAATCTATCCCCTCAAAACAGCACCTACTTCTTTTTCGTAGTTTTTTATAAGTTTTTGCATCACTGCATCAATAAGCTCGTCAGTTAAGGTTTTGCTTTCGTCTTGCAGAATAAAACTCAGAGCATAACTCTTTTTACCTTGCTCAATTTTATCTCCTTTATACACATCAAAAACATTCACATTTTTTATGAGCTTGTTATCTGTTTTCAAGGCAATTTTTTCTAATTGTTGGTATTTGATGCTATCATCAATTAATAGGGCCAAATCTCTTCGAACAGCAGGAAAAACTGAAACTGGTTGCAACTTAAATTTCTCTTGTTTGCTTAGTTCTAGTAACAAATCAAAATCGATATCTGCAAACCACACTTCAGCATCCATATCAAAAGGTTTTAGTAGGTTTGACTTCACTGAACCAAATGTAATGAGCACTTTGTTTTTAATGACATAACTACTTGCATAATCAAGGCTTGCATGCTCATTAAATGCCAATTCGTATTTGCTAATTTTAGCTTTGTGCAACAACATTTCAAGTGATGCTCTTAAAGTAAAATAATTCACATCATCGCCTTTTGCATTCCAAGATTCTGGATCTTTTTTACCACAAAGGGCTATCATCAAATGACTTTGTTCATTGGCAATACTGCCTTTTGTTTGTTGGCCATTGTCTGCATTGAACTTAGTATAAGTTTTACCAAATTCATAAAATTTCAAATCTAAGTTTCTTCGGTTGCGATTGTATTGAATGGCTTCAAGCATACTGGGCAACATATTCATGCGCATCACATCCAAGTCACTACTCAATGGGTTCAGAATTTTGATGGCTTGTTCCAATTCAGCTTCGTTGTAATAAGAAGATTTAGTAAGTGTATTACTTGCGATTTCATTAAAACCATTTGCACTTAAATAATTGGCCAAGGCATTTTTCAATTTCACCTTGGTTTCAGTTTCACTGAATGCCATAGTAGACTTGATATCATTGCCAATCTCAATATTATTCAAGCCATAAATACGCAAAATTTCTTCTGTTACATCTGCAGGGCGGGTTACATCCACACGATAGGGTGGCACTGACAATGTTAATAGGTCACCCCTTGTTTCAAGCACCTCAATTTCCAATGATTTCAGGATGTTTAATACTTGATCCTTAGGAATTTCTTTACCAATTAATTCGTTTGATTTGCTTAGTGAAAATTCAATCTTTGCGTGAGCTATTGGTGTTGGATACATATCCACAATTTCTGAGCTAATTTCACCACCTGCAATTTCTAAAATAATTGTCGCCACTCGTTTGATAGCTCTGATGGTCATATTGGGATCAGTGCCTCTTTCAAACCTAAAACTAGCATCTGTACTCAATCCATGAGACTTGGCAGTTTTACGAATAGATACTGAGTCGAAATATGCACTTTCTAAAAAAATGTTTTTAGTATCGGCTGAAATACCAGAATCCAAACCACCAAAAACACCTGCCAATGCTAATGGATGCTGTGCATCGCATATTAAACATTCATGGCCTTTTAGGCTACGCTCTACTTTGTCTAGAGTGGTAAATTTGGCTCCCTCTGTAGCTTTTTTCACCACAATGGAATTAACTGAAATTTTATCTGCGTCAAAAGCATGTAGCGGTTGGCCCAGTTCATGAAGCACATAATTGGTAGCATCCACAATATTGTTGATAGGGTTGAGCCCAATGGCCTTTAACCTATTTTGCAACCAATCAGGAGAGGCTTTCACCTCGATACCCGAAATGCTAAGACCTGTGTAACGCTTACATCCCTCAGTATCTTCTATCTTTATTGTTATTGGATTTTGGACTTTTGCTGATGGCAATTCAATATTTGAATTTCGAATTTCACATTTCGAATTTCGAATTTCGGAAATTGCATTTAAATCCCTCGCAGCTCCTAAATGGCTGGCAGCATCTCCCCTATTGGCCGTTAAACCAATTTCGAAAACAACATCTGTATAAACAGGAAAATAATCAGAAGCAGGTTTTCCTATTTCATAACTATCAGGCAAAATCAAAATACCATCATGGCTCTCACCCAAGCCAATTTCATCTTCAGCACAAATCATACCTTCACTTGCTTCACCTCTAATTTTTGATTTGCTGATTTTAAAAGACTCCCCTTTGCTGGGATATAGTGTAGCACCTACAGTGGCAACCAACACTTTTTGTCCTGCGGCTACATTGGGCGCACCACACACAATCTGATTATCTTCTCCGGTGCCAATATCCACCTTGCACACACTCAATTTATCAGCATTGGGGTGCTTTTCTCTTTCTTTCACAAAACCAACTACTATGCCTTCCAAGCCACCTTTTAGGCTTTGGTAATGTTCTAAATGCTCCACTTCTAAACCACATCCTGTAAGCATATTGCTTACCTCTTCAACTGTGGCATCCAATGCTATCAAGTCTTTTAACCAATTGTACGATATCTTCATGTATTATTCGCGTTTCCTAATCTGCTAGAAACTGCGGGCGAAAATAATAAAATTTATGGAAGCTTACGCCAAAGGATTGGGCTTAATTTAGGCTGTACTTAAGTTGGCAGAGCTTTGATTTCAGTATTGTTTAGTAAAAATGGTTTATTTATATAGTATAAATTTGCGCTGTTCAATCAATACATATTTAAAATATATTTTTCTGATTTTATTTTTCAAGAACAAGATGTAACGAGAAAATCAATTGAAATTCTAAGAGAAAAACAATAATTAATTTAGGCTATATAGTATTGAAAATCTTAAAGAAATTGATAAAATATTAGGTTTTGTTTCCAACAAAATACTAAAATTGAGCAATTAAAACTTACTACATCATGACTATACTCATCATCATTTTATCACTAGTAGCATTGATTTTTATCGTAGCTGCATTGAGCCCAACAAATTGGACTATCAGAGCTGAAATCATTATTAACAAATCGCAATCAGATGTTTTTAACTATATAAAAATTCTCAGAAATGCTGAGCATTATAGCAAATGGGTGATGACCGACCCACAACTAAAAAAAGAATTTAAAGGTGTGGATGGAACTGTGGGATTTGTTTATAGCTGGGAAAGTGTAATGAAACAAGTGGGCCAAGGTGAACAAGAAATCTTAAACATCGTTGCCTCGGAACGAATTGACTACGAAATCAGATTTATCAAGCCATTTGAAGGGGTTTCAAAAAGTTCACTTATTTTAGAATCTGTAGCAGAAAGTCAAACTAAAGTTACCTGGACCTTTAGCAGTTCTAACAATTATATGATGAAGGTATTTCATGTATTAATGAATCTTAAAAAGGCTTTGGCAAAAGATTTACATATCAGTTTGATCAACCTAAAAACTGTTTTAGAAAAACAATAGACTTCAGATTTAAATGAACGTCTTTTGAGAATCCCATTCCGATGTGTCGGAAAGGGATGAAGCAATCTCTTTAATTCAGATGGCTTCGTTCCTTGCCATGACGACTAAATTATGAAGGTTATCTGCTATCAATCTAATTCATATAATGACTAAGAATGATGGTATAAAAACTTACTTTTACTATTTCTCCAAATGTATGGTTTGGGTTGGGAAAGCAAAACTGCAATGGTTATTTTCTACGATATGCATAATCTTTAAATTAAGCATTTCTTTTACTTCAATCATTTTTTCGTACTCATTGCTATTTACGTAAAATAAAACCAAAATATTGAGCGAGCTGCCGCCAAACTCTGTAAACCTTACCGTAGTTTCATCGCAGGTATCGGGGTGTGCATCAATCTCGGTTTTTATCTGCTCTATGATATTGAGTATATGTTCAGACTTAGCACCATAGGTTAGTTGCAAGGTAAATTTCACGCGCCTTTGCGTACTTTGTGTGATGTTGTTAAGCGCAACATCTACCATTTTTTTGTTGGGTACTGTGAGCAAACTGCGGTCTAAAGTCCTTACGCGTGTTGTTCTAAAACCAATCTTTTCAATATGGCCTTTTATCTCTCCTGCTTCCACCAAATCGCCTACACTAAAAGGTTTGTCTAAGTAAATAATAAACGAACCAAACAAATTGGCAATGGTGTCTTGTGCAGCAAGGGCCACAGCCAATCCTCCAATACCCAAACTGGCAATTAAGGCGGTAATGTTTACTTCAAAAGCTTGGGCTAGAATGACAAAAAACGAAATGATAATGGCCAAGACTTTAGACAATTCTTTAATAAATCTAACCAAGTCTTTGCTTACTTCGGTATCTTCACTATGAATGAAAACATAAGAAATAAAATCAATCACACGCAAAACAATACGTGTAAAAACCACAATGATGGCAATTTCAAATAGGGCTTCAATTAACCAACGAACACCAAATTTATCAATAGGGTCAATGTCCCAAGCGGCAGGAAAACGCAACCTATCTAGAGCAAAATAGATGACCATAACGGTGAGAAATTGCTCAACGGGTTTTAGAAAAAGCGTGACAAAAACCTCTGAATAGCGGTTGTGAGAAATTCCTTTTACAAAGCGAAAACTTTGGCGACTGATGATGCGTGCCGAAACCCTTTTTAATAGGAAACCTAGTAACAATATTCCAAAGGCAATGAGATATTGGTAGAGTGTATTATCTAAAAAAACTTGACTGTAAAATTCTGCCGTAAACATGGCGCAAATATAAGACTGAATTTGACAATGAGGGAAATTGAAAATAGCTTGAATAAAGTTTGCTGCTTTCGCAAGTGTTAAGCGAAGCGTCACTTGTGAAGATAGATAATAAAAGTTTGTAACTTTTATATAGCAATCAAATTATATAGAGGATGGCTTTATAAAATAAATGTCAGGTGGAAACACCTGACAGCACTAGTAAAAATATGAAATAAATGAAAAACGCTTTCGCAAGTGTTAAGCGAAGCGTCACTTGTGAAGATAGATAATTAAAGTTTGTAACTTTTATATAGCAATCATATTATTTAAAGGATGGCTTTATACAATATTTGTCAGATGGAAACACCTGACAGCACTAGAAAATAAAATCAATTTTTAAACAAAGAAGCCGCCCAATAGTGACAGCTTCTTTATTTGGTATAATTTATAGTTTAGTTTAAGAGTCTTTTGCTTTTCTTGATTTTCTGTAATATAAAATTAATGGAAGAAAACCGAAAATTATATGAAATATAGAAAGCCTAAATTCATTGTAAGTAAAATAGCTAAGATAAACAAATCCAGCATTTCCCAAAATTGTTATTATTATAACAACAATTAATTTTAGCTTCCCCATAATACATAACTGAGTTGAAGTATCTGGATCGCATTAACAAAATACTGTTTTTCAATTTCAGATAATTCAAATCCACTAACATTATCAATCAAAGCACCTAAATTTTCTACCCATTGGTCTTGATCAGCACCTTGAATACTTTCAAAAGCAGCTGCTACAGTTTCTGAATCTACAGAGTTTAATGGAATTACATTCGTAGTAGCAACCATCCATTCATCCACAGTTGACATATCTTGAGCTAAAGCTGATGCTATAATATCATCAAAATATGATTGAGTTATTGCTTCTAAGCCAGCTGTCCAATCTGGTCTAACATCACAAGCAATTGGAATTATAATATTATAGGTTACTGTCGTATTTCCTGCTGCAAAAAACTGTTCACAAGTTAAATTATGATTTACACCTGTATTATCAGTTGTGCTGGGTATTGGATGAACTACAGGTGAATCAATACTCCATCCATCTGATGCTTTCTTATCCAAATAATATGCTGTTGAAGCTGCGGCTGCAATTGCAAAACTTAAAAAGCCTGTTTCAGCTGATAGTAATCCTGCAAGGTAATCGCACGATGCAATAGCGTTTTTTTGATCTCTTGTTAATGCCATAATAGTTTTTGTTTAATTATTTAAATGTCTTACAAGAGTAGTTTAATTGCGTAATAGGTCTGTTAAAATATAATAACCCGTTGTGCGGTTGGATTACAAAGAGAATTCAATTTTATTGATTGTTTTTCCCCGCAGCTATCTCAAGTGTTAAGCGAAGCGTCACTTGAGAAAACAAATAATAAAAGTTTGTAACTTTTATACACCAATCAAACTATATATAGGATTACTTTAAACAATAATTATCAGGTGGAAACACCTGACAGCACTAGTACAACTTCATTTATTAATGCATAATCTGCAACGCCATTGTTTATGACAGAAGACTACGACCGATGAAAAATAATTTACGGTATTTGGTTTCAATAGCCAGCACAAGCGGACGCTTGCAGTATTTAGTATTTAAAATTTATACGATTTTTTTGGGTTTTTAGACGTATGAATAACACCTAGAATTTGAACGGTTTTTTCATCTTCATTAATAATGTAATGTACTAAAAACGGAAAAGGTTTTATATAATAACAGCGAATATTTTTATAACGAATTTGATAAAACGGGTTTTGGCTTAAAGTATCAAATGATTGAGCAATGGTTTGATAAAATTTTCTACCAAGCCCATTTTCTTTAAAATTGTAATAACCTATAGCGTCTTGAATATCTTTTTTAGCCTCAGGTTCTAACTTAATTCTATAAATTAAGTTATTCATTATTATCAAGTATAAAGGTATCTTTTACCTCATTCCAATCAAATAGTTCAGCACTATTTGAGTTTGCAAGTCTTTCCTCCACTATTTGTTTGTGCCAATCAGGCACAGCATAATCATCTTCCGAAATAACAGAAACAAAATCTAATGATTTTAAGTATTCAATTAATGGTGTTGCTTTAATTGAATTTGCATTGGAAATATCTAAAGTGATTCTCATTTCAATAATGTTTTAACAAAAATATGCAATACAATTAAGGTAAAAAATATTTTTTGTTAATTGTTCCTTGCTTTTTCCTGTTGTATAAATGAAATAACGATTTGATTTCTAAAACCCTAACTATCCGAAGAGTTAGCAAAGCGCTCTTCGGATAGTAAATAAATGGTAGTATGTTTAACCAGGGCTAATTGAAACGAGATATAAACTCTTATTTAAATTATTAATTGGAAAATCTTGTAGCTATTTAATTGCCTCTAAGTCCTTTAATAGCTCAAGAATTTGACCTTTTAAATGATTAATTCTTGCACTAATCCTTGATTTATTATCAGCACTCAAATCCTCTGGGATATTAGCTATTACTTTTAATGCCTTTATCTTTGAAATGATTATCGAAAATGTTCTTCCTTTAGTTTGTGATTTCTCGTCAATAAAAATTTTCTTTTCTATAAATTTAAAGACATTCTCAGATGAAAATTCACTTGCTAATTCCAATGCTTCTGTTTGAAGTTGAACAATTAAATAATGTTTAAAATTGTTTGACACATCATTCCACAAAGCCATATCTATAAGTGCTAGATTTACCCTACATTCAACAATAAGTCTATTCTTTAAAGAGTCTTCGTGCTTCAACCAATAATTTGTATCTTTTATTGTATTGATAACTGCATCTTTAACCAAAAGCAATTCTTGAATCATTTAATTTTGATTGTTAATGATTTATATCTAATTACTTGAACTCTTTACTAGTTTTATGACCTTACTGCTATTTGCACTTATAACTAAAGTATAAATTCCATTGTTTAATGCCTGCAATGAAATAGGGGTAGTCTGATTCTCTATTGCTCCATTAAGGACTAATTTACCTAAACAATCATAGATGTTATAAGATTGACCAATTAAATTAATTTCTGATTGAATAGTGATATTATCTTGTGCAGGATTTGGATAAACTTGTAAATTTTTTGACGTTAATTCTAAAAGACCTGTTTGACCTGGATTAAAAACAAAACCAGCTAATGAATCTCTACCTCCAGGAGTTGTAACACTTACATTTCCTGTACTTCCATTTCCAACTATTGCATTGATTGTAGTATCGTTAATTACTGTAAAAGAAGAAGCAACTACACCACCAAAAGTTACTGAATTAGTTCCATTAAAGTTTTTACCTTTTATTGTTACAGTACCTCCATTTGAAACATAGGCGGGTGTAAACGATTTTATAGCTGGCTTTATTAAATATTTAGCAACAATACTACTATCATATCCTCCTGCTGCATATAAAGTTCCAACATTATCATAGGCTATATTAGTAATATCACTATTATTTAACCACGATAAGTCTTCCCAAATACTATCTTTTAATACTGAAATAATTGGGCTAGAACCTTTGCCAGCGACATAAATATTTCTACTTCCATCAATAATAATCTTATTTAATGGGTATGTACCAATGCCAATAAATTCTCGGTCGTTATGCTTAATCCATGATTTGTTATTCCATTTTAACAATCTCGATTTATAGGAACTTGAAGCTTGATCATAAGTTGTACCTCCTACATATATATTTCCAAAAACATCTGAGGCCAAACCTCCTGTCGAGATATTTCTATACAAAGATGTATCAGGGTCTGGCAATTGTATCCAACTTTTACCGTCAAATTTTACTACAGCGAAATCCAAATCCACACCACGATTAGTTCTCCCAAGTGCATATAAATTTCCATTAAAATCTACTTCAATATAATTAGGTGGATAAAAAAAAGGTGAACTATTAGTATCTCCTAAAATTTCCATTTTACCATCTTTGGTAAATTTTGAAATATAGGGACCGTTACCTTTAACTAAAGATGGCGATGCATATAGATTGTCATTTTTATCAAAAACCATTTTATATATTCCACCATTACGAAACTTTTCTCCATCTAGAATACCAAATTCTGTCCAAGCTGTACCATCAAATTTTGCAATGTAAAATTTACCTTCCAAGTTAGTAAAATCACCACTAGCAAAGATATTTCCACTATTATCCTTTACTATTTTTTTTACATCGCCATTAAAACTATAATTAGATCCACCCAACTTACTCCAATATTTACCATCCCATTTGTATACAATTTTTCCGCTAGCTATATATAAATTACCATTTATATCATTTACCATAGATTCAACTCCATCACTAAATGATTCTGTAATAGAATCTTTAAGTATTTGCCATTGCGCATTTGAGTTTAATGGTAAAATAATGATTGTAAAAAGATAAATAATTAATTTTAAAAATTGCGATTTTGTCATATTTTTCATTTTTGTTTTGCGTTATTTTTTATTGTAGTTTAATTCTTAAAAAGTTTTCTTGCTTACATCAATTGCATCCTGAAGGTTTAGCGTGTTTTGTCTAATCTTATATTGGCTATTACATGGAGGATTAATTTGTTGAATTAAGTGCTTTTTTATACTTGCTATATCTTTTACAAATTCTGAAGCATCTTTTGCATCAGGTTTGAAAAAATGAAAGGATAAGTTTAAGTTATTGTCCATATTGTTTAAAATGTTCCATTTACTCATGCAGTATTTTACTATGTTTCTAGTAGTAACATATCCAGTATCTCTCAATCTTTCATTGACTATTTCTGTTTCATTAATTGTTATGTTGTGTCTTATAAATAGTGGGCTGTAAGTTTTCTTAAACCATTCAATTTTTTTGTTTCCAAACCCAATATTTATACCTCTACAAGTAATGGTATGCATATATCTAATCCATCTATCAGCAATAATATCGTTATCAGTTTTGTAACTACCTAAAAATACTATTTCCCCATCAATCGTAATAAAATATAAACCTGGCCCTTTTATATTCTCCATACGTTTTCGGCTAAAATTTATATTGAATGGGAATTTAGATGGGTCAATTATTTCAACTGTAAATAATTCGTGGAATTTATATTCTACATATATCATAAGTTTAAATTATATTCAAT
>RGVD01000071.1 GCA_010027395.1 Bacteroidota bacterium | reverse complement strand
TGTATTATGCCTGCCGCTAGCGTTAATCCTGAGCCAGGATCAAACTCTTCATAGTAAAAGATTTATTTGATATTGACTATTATCAAGGACTTTATTTTTTCTTTGTGTTAAACAAAGGTTCACTATTTCAATTCTTCAAAGAACTTTATATCTGTTTCCGCAAACGGAAGATATTTCTAATTTAATTCCTTTCATCATTTTAATTCTGAAAGGGGGTGCAAATGTAAGACATTTTTAATTGTTGTCAAGTTTTATTTAAAAAACTTTTTGTCTTATTTTATTTTGCTTGATAGAACAACTTCTAAATTGAGAAGCGGGGTGCAAATGTAATATTTAATTCAATACTGTCAAGTTTTATTTTAAAAAACTTTTCTAACATTTGTTTACCTCATTACTTAATAAAACTAATTTCTTATATATAAACTAGGCTACAAAGATAAGTAGATTTAATTTATTTGCAAATATTATTTTTATTTTTTCATTGTGTATTTCTAATGAAATCAACACTTTGAATGAGTAATTCGCTGTCAACATTTAAAGAACTTTTCCCTTTTTTCTTATCTTTAAGGGGATGCAAATGTAGGTGTATTCTCGAGAAAGTAAAGTACCACCTCGCAAAATAATCGTAATATGCTGTCTACTTAGTGATTATTTTTTTATTTCTAAAAAATGGGCATCGTGTGTAAAAGCTTAATTTTACTGATACTTTTGGTCTGCTATACTCAAAGTGATTTTTTATTAGTCTGTTATATTTTTTAATAGGTCATACAACCGCTTATAGCCTATTTAAAGACTTTAATAAAAAACAATTCTAAGTAATGTGCTATTGATTATTTTCGCTCCATACAAACCAGTTCACATATATATACATGAAAAAGACTTTTGCTTTACTATTACTATTAACTTCTATTCTAAAGGGATATTCTCAAAATGATAGTGCCATTACATTGAAAACATTTAGCCCAGAGAGCCAGCATTCGTTTTCTTTTCAAATAATAGGACAATCATTAAATGCCTATCACTATGGGAAGGTGGCGATAGATGATAAACTATCTGGACAGTTATTAGATAACTACTTCAATCATCTTGATCCTTTAAAGGTATATTTTACCAAAGCAGATAGTGCTTCCTTTGAAAAATACAGGAATCAATTGGATGAGGACTTGGTACAAGGGAATTGTAATGCAGGGTTTGACATATATAATGTATACCAACATAAGGCTGAAGATAGAATTAAGTTTGCTTTAGACTTATTAAAACCTGGAATGGACTTTAGTAAAATAGATTCTTTTCAAACCAATAGAGAAAAAGCTGCTTATGTTTCAAACACAAAGGAGCTGGACGAGTTGTGGAAACGCAAAATTAAGTATGAAGTGTTAACCCTAAAGGCGGATGGAAAGAGTGATACGGTATGTGTTGACATTATAAAGAAGCGTTATACCAATCTTTTGAAGCAAATGAGTAAGACAAAAAACGAAGACGTATTTAGTTTTTATGTAAATGCATTGACTGAAATAGCCGATCCACATACGAATTACTTCTCACCGCGCATGGCGGAGGATTTTAATATGCAAATGAGTTTGAATTTAGAAGGTATTGGAGCTACCCTACAAACGGAGAACGAATATACTAAAGTGAGAGAGGTTGTGAAAGGTGGACCTGCTGATAAAAGCAAAAAAATATCAGCAAATGACAAGATAGTGGCTGTGGGACATGGAAAAGATGGAGAAATGGTGAATATTCTTGATTGGAGAATTGATGATGTAGTGGCTTTGATACGAGGCAAAAAAGGAACTACAGTTAAATTGGAAATTATTCCTCATGACGCTACTGACAATAAAACAAGGGTGATTGAGATTGTGAGGGATAAAATCGTTTTAGAAGATCAAGCGTCTAAATGCATTATAAAAGAATTTAAGCACAATGGAGAAAAAAACAAATATGGCATTATAAATATTCCTACGTTTTACCTTGATTTTGCTGCTGCACAGCGCGGTGATAAAAACTTTAAGAGTACCACAAGAGATGTGAGGCGTTTATTAGATTCACTTAAAGGTGAGAAAATAAATGGTTTAATAATTGATTTAAGAAATAATGGTGGTGGATCATTACAGGAAGCTATTGAATTAACTGGTTTGTTTATTAAAAAAGGTCCTGTGGTGCAGGTGAAAGATGCCAATGGCTATACAAAGGTAGAGGAAGATAGAGATAGTGATGTATTGTGGGATGGTCCTATGACGGTTTTGGTAAACAGATTCAGCGCTTCGGCAAGTGAAATTTTTGCTGCTGCCATGCAAGATTATGGTAGGGCTATTATTATAGGTGAACAAACTTATGGCAAAGGAACTGTTCAAAATATGGTTGACATGAATTCATTTATGCAAATGGACAATAAAAAGATGGGGCAGTTGAAAATGACCATTGCTAAATTTTATAGAATATCAGGTGGTAGCACCCAGCATAAAGGTGTGATTCCTGATATTATTTTCCCAAGTGCCTTTGCTGATGCTGAGTTTGGAGAAGATGCAAGTAAGTTTTCATTACCTTATGATGAGATAAAACCTGCTGATTATGCAAGTGTTGGAAATATTAAGCCTGCTTTGGCTGGGCTTGATGCCAAGCATAAAGAAAGATTGAAAACCAATGATGAATACAAATACCTTGTGGAAGACATCGCTTTGATTGAAAAAAATAGAGATAGAGAATATGTGACTTTGAATGAAGAGTTATATAAAAAAGAGACCAAGGAAAACGAAGCTAGAAACAAGGAAAGAACAGAAGCAAGAAAAAAATCGAAGGATAAAAATGGTGAAAGCGCTGATTTGATATTGGATGAGGCTAAATTGATTCTTTCAGACTTTACGAGCAAAAAATAAAATGCTTGGGTGTGATTATTCTCAATATCAACAAATGAACCGTTTATTAATATAGTTTTGTGACATGAAAGCAATTAAAATTTTAGTTTTATGTATAGCCTTGTTGCTAGTGGCTGACGCCTTGCAGGCACAATGCCCTATGTGCAAAACAGCTTTGGTAAAGGCGCGTGAAAGCGGTGAAACCCAAGTGGGTAATACCTTGAATGATGGTATTCTCTATTTATTTGCTTTCCCCTACATCGTTGCTGGGCTTTTTGGTTTTATCTATTACAAAAAATACAGACAACACAAGGCTTCAAAAGCAATATAATTAACCACATGAGCGAAAAATATGTTCCTTCTAAAACACTAGCTGTTTTAAAGTGTAAATGCCCACAATGCCAAAGTGGTGATATGTTTGTTTATCCTGCCTACGACTTAAAGCGATTTTATGATATGTATCGTTCGTGTTCGGTGTGTGGCTTAGAATATGAAATTGAGCCAGGTTTCTTTTGGGGTGCCATGTATGTTAGTTATGCATTAACCGTAATCATGATGTTATGCATAGGTGGTGCAGTATTGTTTATTTCAAATGGAAAGGCTGATTTTTGGACTTATATCATTCCCATCATTTCAGTTGTGTTATTGTCCTCGCCCTATACATATAGGTTATCGCGGGTATTGATGTTACATTTTCTTTCCCCTGTTCGTTTTGATATTAAATTAATAAAAAAATAAAATCCACTTTATGATTTTAGGTATTATTCCTGCTCGCTACGCTTCTTATCGAAATTTTGGGCAAAACCATGATACAAAGGGTGTATGAGCAAGCTAGTCAATCAAAATTATTAGACAAAGTGGTGGTGGCTACTGATGACGAACGCATATTTAACCATGTGGTGAGTTTTGGTGGTGCAGCAGTAATGACTAAGGAAGAACACCCAAGTGGAACTGACCGCTGCTATGAAGCTTTGCTTAAAACGGAAGGAAAATTTACCTACGTAGTAAATATACAAGGTGATGAGCCTTTTGTAAACGCTGACCAAATAGATGAATTAGCGCAAGTGTGTGATGGCAATACTGAATTGGCTACACAAATGATTGCAGTGGATAGCCACGAGGTTTTGTTTGACAGAGGCGAGGTGAAGATTGTACTTAACGATGCCCATGAAGCTTTATATTTTAGCCGTATGGTTATTCCTTTTATCAAAGGAGTGGATGAAAAAGATTGGCACAAACACCACACTTATTACAGACATGTGGGTATGTATGCCTACCGCACCGATATTTTAGAAGCCATAACAAAACTTGCCCCTTCAGCATTAGAAAAAGCTGAATCTTTGGAGCAACTGCGTTGGCTTGAGGCTGGCTACAAAATAAAATTAGCTACCACTGCCTACGATAGCCACTGCATTGATACCCCTGAAGATGTGGCAAAGGTGATTGCCTTGATGGGGTTGTAGTTGATAGTTGTTGGTTGATAGTTGACAGAGGGTTGATGGTTCACGGTTTGACGGTTCACAGTTCACAGTTCACCGTTTAACAGTTGACGGTTCACGGTTTAACAGTTCACAGATTGCCTTGAACCTACTATGACATTCACTTTTACCGAATAACTGTGAACGGAAAACAGACAAACTGCATTTACTGTGAACCGAACAACCGTGAACTGTGAACTAAACAACGCATTTACCGTGAACCGAACCACCAATAAAATAACTTGCTTTTAATCTTTAATTTAGTTTACTTGCATAACCGATATGATTAATATGATTAAACAGCCAACAGCCAACAGCCAACAGCCAACAGCCAACAGCCAACAGCCAACAGCCAACAGCCAACTAGCCTCGATGCCTTCTGCCTAGGGGGCGGTGTTTTTTCATTATTATTCCACTCTGTTTTTTCATTATTCAAGCCATTTAGGCTATCCGACTATCATGGTCTAGGATTAGACTATGGCAGTCCTTTATTCGACCAACATAGTCTAACATTAGTCCATGGCAGTCCATTAAGTAACTGCATTGGTCCACAATTATTCCAACACAAACCCATAATAAACCATGGCAGTCCTACATTCGTCCGTCATAGTCTATCATCAAACCATTGCATACCAACAATAGACCACAGCAGACCAACATTAGACCGCATTGGTCCAATTGCCATGCATGGCAGTCTAATGCTTCAAATAAAAACCCTTTTTACAAAAAATAAATTATCAATCACTTTTTAACTTTCAAAATTCATTCGTTATGAAAATGTACATTGAAACCACAGACGATGGCTTTAGCGCCCAACTGAAAAACTTTTCAGACAAAATTGTAAACTTTACTACCATACTTGGGCTAAGCGATGCCGAGGTGCAAGGAGTGAAAAAAGATGCCACCCTATTTGCCTATGTAATGGGCGGCATGTATGCCTACCGCAGCACAGCCCTAAACTACACCGCCTACAAAGACCTGCTGCGCTATGGAGGCGATGGCACACTAGGCGCATTGCCTGTGGCACCTACCCTTCCCACACCGGCACCATCTGTAACTGCGGCCAATGTGCAAGCACGTTTTTCGGCATTGGTACAAAAATGTATGCTAAGCCCTAATTTTACCGAAGCCATAGGCCAAGACCTTGGCATATTAGGTAGCAACACTCCCTTTAACCCACAAGATGGCAAACCCACTTTTAAAATTGAATTTAGCAGTGGCGGACACCCCAACTTGGTGTGGAAAAAAGGCAAATTTCAGGGGGTTGATATTCACAAAAGCCTTGATGGGGTGAACTTTACAAGATTGGATAAAGATTTTAGCCCAGATTTTATCGACAAAACCGACTTACCCGATGCAGGCAAATCTGCAGTGTGGTATTATAAAATGATATATTTGTACAAAGACGAAATAGTTGGCAATTGGAGCGATGTAGCCAGTGTAACTGTTTCGGGGTAATACCGAAACGATCACTGAGCGGAGTCGAACGGTCACTGAGCGGAGTCGAAGTGGCGTTTCGGCTCCGCTCAACGACCACTTCGACTATTAAACATTATCAAAACAATTTTAAAACAAAAACCAAAACATAAAATGAAAAAAACAATTACCAAAACCATCAAAGCAGCCATGCTGTTATTAATTTCCACGTGCTGCTTTAATGCACATGCACAAACCCCTGTAGTATATTATCCGCTTAATGGCAATGCCATAGATTCGAGTGGAAAAGGATTGCATGGAAGAATGGAAAACTGCACACCAATTCCTGATAGATTTGGAAGACCAAATGGTGCAATTCAATTAGATAATATTGTTAATGTAAAAAATAGTAAAATTACTTTTCCAACTCCTGATGTAGCAGGATTTTATAGTGATGTTTTCACATATTCATTATGGGTAAAAGTTCCAAGTTATTACTCACTATTAAAGGATAATGACTATACAATTTTCGAAATGGGAAATACTGATAATAGCTATCATTGGATTACCGTCAATAATAGTTCATCAATTTCTGATAGAGGTTTTGGTTCTGGCACAAGCAATAATATTTCTGATATTACTAAAGCTCACTCATATTGCTCACAATCGGCAGCTGTTGATTCTACTAAATGGTATCATTTGGTTTTTGTAAGAGACACTGGTAATACTAGATTGTATGTGAATGGTTCTTTAAAATCTACTACTTCTGTTCATAGTTTAAAACCAAAATATACTAAAGGGGATTCAACAGCATCATTTAATCTTTATAAAATATTCGGTAACCATACCATCTTAGTTGATGAATTAAGAATATTTGATAAAGTATTAACCACTGCCCAAATAGCAGCACTATATACCCCAGCACCTGCTACTTCAGGTATACAAGAAAAAGAAATGCCAAGCACAAGTGTTTACCCTAACCCAAGCTATGGCATAGTTAGCATAAACAGCAACCAAGACATCGCCAATATAAATGTATATGACATATCGGGCAGGGCTGTCCATAATCAACAATTCACAAACAAATTAAACCAAACAGAAATAGATTTATCAGCCCTAAACAATGGCATTTATTTCATAGCCGTTCAATCAAGCAACGGAGAAATAAGCAAAAGCAAAATTGTGTTGGCGAAATAATATTGTCAGAACACGATTAAAGGATTCCAAGATGAACAAGATAAACCCTATTCAAGACAAAAACAAAAAATCCCGCATGGCGGGATTTTTTGTTTTTAGGCTATGGCAATAAGCCAGAAATGAATATTTTTGTTATAAAATAAATCACACATGAAACACTTAGTTGAAATAGACGATACCACAGAAACAGGCAAAAGTGTGTTTGAGTTGTTAAAAACCTTGTCGAAAACAAACACAAGTATAGACATGATAAATGATGAAGATATAGATTTATCTGATACCATAACCTTTGATACTTTTGCAAAAAACCTGCTTGAGACTTTGAACGAAAAGCTAAAAAACAAATGAGAAAACTACTCATAAAACAAAAGGTAAATAATAAAGTGGATGAAATAACTGACTTTATTATAAATGAAATCCCGCATGGCGGGATTTTTTGTTTTTAGGCTTTAATCATTACTTTTGAACTATGTTAGCCGAAAAGCAAAAACTTATAGAACCCATAAGAAACATTCTTTCTAAAAACAGAATTACCAAAGCTGCTTTATTTGGTTCATTTGTGGGTGAGTCAGAAAAATATAATGATATAGATATATTAATTGAGGCCAACAGCCACACCCTATTTGATTTATTGAAAATTGAAATCGAATTAGAACAACTTCTTCACACAAAAATAGATTTGGTAGAATTCAAAGCACTTAAAAAATCCATTACTGACCAAGTATTAAAGGAATGTATTTCTATTATATGAGCCGCAGAAACGACCAAGTATATATACAAGACATCTTTGAAAGTATTTCAGCTATACTTACTTATGTAGGTAATGTATCTGAACATGAATATTGCACTAATATGATGATGCCGGATGCTGTAAATAAAAGATTTGAAATAATTGGAGAAGCTGCTAAAAATCTTACTTAAGAATATAAATTGAAAAATCCTCAAATAGAATGGCAATTAATTAAAGCCATGAGAAACAAATTGGCTCACGAATATTTTGGGATATCAAACTCCACGGTTTACAAAACTGTATTAATGGATTTGCCCATATTAAAAGAAAAAATTGAGGCGCTTTTACATTAATTGATATCTATTATAGTTGACTTAATATTTCGTTGGTAGCAAAAACAGTTAATCTGATAATGGTTTCAAAACTACTGTGAACCGAACAACTGTGAACTGAGAACGGATCAAGCGTGAATCTCAGGAAAGTGGCTTATTAAGTATAGCTTGCAATGAATTAATTTTAGATTAGATATCTCTTTAAATTTGCTAGATAGGCGGATTATCAACTACATTCGCATTATTTAAAATCAACACAATCAACTCATGAAAAAAATTCAAATCACCTTATTGCTCACTTGCTTTATTTTCATTTTTGCTTGTTCGCACTATGATAGCCTTGAAAAAAATGGAAAGGTGAGTGATAGCAACAAAAAAAGTCATAATAGTGGACAGGACTGTATGAGTTGTCACGGTAAAGAGATGAGTGAAGCCGCAAATGAAGCTTGGTGGAATGTGGCTGGAACAGTTTATAATAGTAATGGAGGGTTGAATACAAATGCCCGCATCGAACTTTGGAGCTTACCAAATGCAAAAGGAATAAAAATTTTGAGTTTAAATGTTGATAGAAATGCCAACTTCTACACCGAAAAAGTCGTTAATTTTAATGGAGGTTGCTACCCAGTTGCCATTAGTGGAAGTGATACCATGTATATGTCTAGCAAATTCAATGGAACAGGCTGTAATAGCTGCCACAATGATGTTACAACCAGTAGAATTTTTGTAAAGTAATATTCCTCGATTACTTTTTTATCAAATAATCGAAGCGGTAATTTGAAAAGGGTAATTCACTTTTTTGCTGAATAAATTCACCTTTTAGTCCTAGGCTTTGACAAATGCGATTCATCTCTGCTTCAGACCAAAACTTGCCCATTTCGTTTTGACCAAGAATATTTTGTTTGAATAATCTTAGTTTCTTGCTGAAGGTATTGTAGTAAACATCCTTTTTAGCCAAATCAGGCACATCTCCAATTAGCATAGTAGCTCCTGGTTTCATATGCTTACTAAGATTTTTAATAACATCAAAACCTTTTTGGTAAGTATCAAAATATTGAAATGAAAAATAAAGTATTATTTTATCAAACTGTTCTTCAAGTTGGAGATCAAGTGCATCAGCTTGCTTAAATAAAATGTTTGAATCTTTATGCTTTTTTTTGGCTTCATTTATAAGCAATTCAGAAAAATCAACTGCGGTAACTTGCTTGCAATGCTTAGCTAATTCGGCACTTAACAGTCCATTTCCACAACATACATCAAGTAGGGAATCATTTGCTTGTAAGTCTATTTTCTGCTTGATATCATTTGCTATAAGGTTTATTGTATGAAATGGCAATACCACTCCATTCTTTACCCTACCCACCTGCTTTTGTGAACTTCCTTCCAAGGATTTTTGGTTCCAAAATTCTTTCCAATTCATGCTTACTCGTGATGATAGGATTCGTTTTTGGTGATGGTAAAAGCTCGATATAATTGCTCAGCAAAAATCAATCGAATAAGTTGGTGAGAAAAGGTCATTTCAGACAATGAAATCTTGGCATTAGCTCTATCGTATACATCTTGACTAAATCCATAAGCGCCACCAATAACGAAACAAATATGGCTATGTTGAACGGATAATTTTTCGAGATATTTCGCAAAAGCTACAGAACCAAAAGTCTTTCCATTTTCATCCAACAAAATGATGTAATCATTAGGTTTAATTTTAGCTAAAAGCAAATCAGCTTCATTCTTTTTTATTTGCTCAATTTGATTCGACTTCAGGCGAGAAGGCAATTCAATCAAAAGGCTCTCGAACTTACAATAATGCTTGAGGCGAGAAGCAAACTCATCAAAGCCTGTATCTACAAACTTAAAATGGGTTTTACCTATTTGAATGAGTGTTACTTTTAGCATTATTGTTGGTTATAAATAGGATGCGCCCCAGCGAAGCTGGGGCGCATCACCTATGTCTTATCATGGCGAAGCACGAAACCACTTATTCTATCAAATGGATTCAGCTATGAGAATCAAATTAATTATTCTCTGGCTTTTCTGCTGTCGTATCTTTTTTCTTCTTTTCTTTCTTTTTGATTGTTGATATTTTCAACTCATCAGGATTGGCTTCTTTGTCATAATCAACATCTAATGTTTCACCTTCGCCTGTTTCAAATTTCAATACTTCTTCAGCCATTGGATCTTCCACATACTTTTGGATGGTCCTAGCCAAAGGTCTTGCACCTAAGTCTGCATCAAATCCTTTTTCAGCCAAGAATTCTTTTGCCACATCCGAAATTTTGAATTTAAAGCCTAATTCCTCTACTCGTTTAACCAATTTAGCTAAACTCAAATCAAGGATTTTAACGATAGATTCTTTAGCCAATGAATTGAACACAATCACATCATCAATACGGTTTAAAAACTCAGGTGAGAAGAAACGCTTCAAAGCTGTTTCAATCACAATTTTAGTATTCTTATCCGTATCGTTTTGCTTGCTAATGGTATTAAAACCAACTCCACCTCCAAAATCTTTCAACTGACGACTTCCAATATTAGAAGTCATGATGATGATGGTATTTCTAAAATCTACTTTACGTCCTAAACTATCAGTCAAGAATCCTTCATCCAATACTTGCAATAAGATGTTAAACACATCTGGATGCGCTTTCTCAATTTCATCAAGCAAAATAACTGCATAAGGTTTTCTACGAATTTTCTCAGTTAGTTGACCTCCTTCTTCATATCCCACATAACCCGGAGGCGCTCCTACCAAGCGAGAAACTGCAAATTTCTCCATGTATTCGCTCATATCTATTCTAACGATTGAATCATCGTTGTCGAATAAATATCTAGCTAAAACCTTTGCCATTTCTGTTTTACCTACACCGGTTGGGCCAAGGAAAACAAATGACCCTATTGGTTTATTAGGGTTTTTCAACCCTGCTCTGGTGCGTTGAATGGCTTTGGCTAATTTCTTAATGGCTTCATCTTGACCAATCACCTTACCCATCAACTCTGTTCCCATGTTCAACAAACGTTGACCTTCGCTTTGAGCAATGCGCTTAACAGGTATGCCTGTCATCATTGCTATTACTTCAGCCACATCATCAGTGGTAACATTGAATCTCTGGTTTTTGGCATCGTCTTCCCATTTAGCTTTTTCAGTTTCTAACTGCTCTAGCAAATGTTTTTCTCTATCACGCAGTTTAGCCGCTTCTTCGTAGCGCTGGCTTTTAACCACTTTGTTTTTCTCATCTTTTATTTCTTCAACTTGTTTTTCAAGTTCAAGTATACTTTCAGGCACATGAATATTGCTCAAGTGGACCCTTGCTCCTACTTCGTCCAACACATCAATGGCTTTGTCTGGCAAAAACCTATCTGTCATATAACGGTTACTCATTTTCACACAAGCCTCAATCGCATCTGGCTCGTAGGTCACACTATGATGGTCTTCGTATTTATTTTTGATGTTGTTTAATATCTCAACGGTTTCTTCAGGACTGGTTGGTTCAACCATTACGATTTGGAACCTGCGCTCCAAAGCACCATCCTTTTCAATATATTGGCGATACTCGTCAAGGGTAGTGGCACCAATGCATTGGATTTCGCCCCTTGCTAAAGCCGG
>RGVD01000008.1 GCA_010027395.1 Bacteroidota bacterium | reverse complement strand
GCTTCTTATGCTTACTTGCCCATCCACCACATTCACACTTGGAATTTGGTCAACCAACTTATCCATATTGGTGGTAATACGGTTTTCAATCAAATAGGGTTTGATGACTTCGGTTGATACAGTAACTTTTTTTACTGATTGTTCGTACCTACCTGCTGAAACAATCACTTGGTCTAACTGGGTTTTGTTTGTTTTTAGTTTTATGCTTAGGTTTATTTCGCTGCGATTGGTAATTAATATGCTGTCTGAATAACTTTCATAGCCTAGGTACATCACTTGCAGTTTTACCTTATTGGATTGTTTCTTATTAGTGTAATAAAAACTGAAATTCCCAGTATTATCCGAGGATGAAACGTTGTTGTTGTCGACAGAAATAATGGCACCCATAAGGGCTTCATTGCTTTCAAAATCATTTATCTTGCCACTAAGCTGTATTTTTTGGGCATGTAGATTATTTGTAAAAATTAAGATTAAAAACATACAAATAATTGATTTATATGTTAAACTTGAAAAAATATTCATTACAACAAATATGAAAAAGTTATTTCTACAAATTGCATTATTAATTACAATTTTTTTATTTTCTTATGCGGGAGTTAAAGCGCAATGTGTGCCCGATCCTAATATTAAATCATCTGGAGTATTTCCTTCTTCGTTGCCTGCCGCCACGCCCAATGTGGCATATAGCCAAGTTTTGCAGTTTTATATTACCAAAGATACTATCTTTAATTACTTAGGACAAAATATTAATGCCACCATTGATAGCTTGTTCATTACGGGTGTTAAAGGTATGCCTGCAGGTTTTACTTATACTTGTCATAATGCTAATTGTGGTATTAAAGGCGGAGGTAATGGTTGCGTAACAATTAAAGGAACCGCATCCTCAGCCATGAAAAACACAAATTTTCCATTAGTGGTAATGCTTAAAATTAAAGGTACAGCAAATACCATTTTAGGACCAATCAGTCAAACTATAATAGATTCAAATTCAAAATATGCCATTTTCGTTCAAGGTGCCAGTAATGTTGGCGAGATTAATAATATTAACAGTATTAGTTTGTACCCAAATCCTTCTAATGATAAGGTAGAGATCAGTGTTTCTGAAGATGCATTTCAAGGTGCGGAAGCTATTTTGACCGATATCAATGGTCAAGAAGTTTCGAGAACAGTCATTCATTCTGCTAAAACCGAACTTGAGATTTCTAATCTATCAAAAGGGATTTATTTTTTGAAATTTGTAGCTGAAAATGGTTGTGTCAAAACCATGAAGTTTATAAAAGAATAAATTTATTTGCTTGTAAGCGCAGCGTCAACAGTGTAGTTGATAGTTACAATTACTTTGGTTTTACCCATTGGCTTTTTATTCCAACCTCTCATTCTGTATAGGAGTTCGTCCATTCTTATTATATCTTTCACCTCAATATTTGGTACATTCATATCGAAAGACATCGTGCTTGCTTTTATTGAGTCAACTTTCCCAAGGTCAATAAAATCAAAAGATGGACTGTCAACCTTGCAGGAAATGGACATGTTTTTTAGAAAGTCGAAATTATACTCTTTAGATGCTCCATTTGCAGTATCGATGCTGAAGTTGATTTTATAAATTTTAACTGATTGTATTTTGTTGGTGTCTACGGAATTGGTTTTGAGAATGCTATCTAAATTTAGATAAGTTCCTGCTTTGGAGATTTCGAAACTTTTAACTGAGTCTGTAGCGTCAAAATTAAACGATAAACTTTTAGAAGAGAGGTTTAATCTTATGTATAGGTCATTAAACTGCTCAAGCTTGTTACATGAAGCAAAAAGTAAAACGCCTGCAATTAAAATAATGGGGAAAGCTCTTTTCATTTATGAAGTTTAATTACACGAATTAATGGATTAGACCCAACAAGACAAAAAAATGTTGCGAAATGCATAAAAATAATACAATTATAAGATGATTTTTTACAATTGTTATTCATCGTGATTATCCAAAAAGATTACCTAGTCCGCCTGGTAATAGGCTACCCATTAATGATTTCATCTCGCTTTTAGCGATATTATCAGCTTGATCTAGGGCATTTTCGAGAGCCGAGTGTAGAGTTTGCTCTACTAGCGCTTTATTTTCAGGTTTAAGCATATCAGCAGGAATATTTATAGAGATGATTTTTTTGTTACCATCTACTATTACGCTAATATCTTGGACTTTTCCTTCAACTGATATTAAGGAAAGCTTAGTTTTAATTTCGTCTGCCTTTTGTTTTGCTTCTGCTATTTTCCCAAACATTTGAATAATTTTTAACAAACATATACAAATTACCCAATTGACGAAAGGAATTTGTTTTTGCTATTTTATTCTTGTCCAAGTATCTGTCCTTCCAATCAATGAAATACCAATATAGCCTCTAATTTTCATGATGTTTTTATTCTCTAGATAAATTTTGCAGCTATAGGTTTTTCCGTTCTCAGGATCATAAATAGTTCCTTTTTCCCAATTGTTTTCACTTTTATATTCAAATCCATCCAATAGTCTTATGCCCAAAAGACCTTGGTTTTGCTTGTTTTTATCGGGGTTTTTCCCATCTGTTTTGGGTTTACCTTCCTTATTCAATGGTTCTTTTAACCATACTATTCTTCCAAAATAGTAGCCTTTAATATTATCAATTTTGATGTGTGCTTTACCCGTTCCGTTAAGCCATGTTCCTGCAATGTCATCTGCATTGGTTTGTGAATGGGCAATTGTATAAACAAATAAATTGATTAAAATGCTACACAATAATTTTCTCATATAGTTATTTTTTTAGCGAATGTAAAAAATGAAACATTAATATTGCTACTCAAATCAAAAAAATAATGATGCAACCAGGACCAATTGGCGTTTTTGATTCAGGTTATGGCGGATTAACCGTATTGAAAGAGTTTGTAAAGAAACTTCCACAATATGATTATTTTTATTTGGGAGATAATGCTCGAGCTCCCTACGGTTCCCGGTCTTTTGATACTGTATATGAATATACTTTTGAGTGTGTAAATCGTTTGTTTGCAGAAGGCTGTCATTTGGTAATTTTAGCGTGCAACACATCATCAGCTAAGGCTTTGAGAACCATACAGCAAAAAGACTTACATCACTTCGATTCAATCAAACGTGTGTTGGGAGTCATTCGGCCAACCACAGAAATTGTGAAGGAATATACAAAAACAAACCATGTTGGAATATTTGCCACAAGTGGTACAGTTAGCTCTCAATCCTATCCAATAGAAATAAATAAGTTATATCCAGAGGTAATCGTTCACCAGGAAGCCTGCCCTATGTGGGTCCCGTTAGTCGAAAATAATGAGATAACTAATTCTGGTGCGGATTATTTTATCCAAAAACATGTGGATGCTTTGTTGTCAAAATCGGATGATATTGACACCATTATTTTGGGTTGTACCCATTACCCCATTTTACTAAATCAATTGAGAAAATTTGTACCTGAGCAAATTAAAATAATATCGCAAGGAGAGATTGTTGCAAATAGTTTGCAGGACTATTTATTACGTCATAATGAATTGGAAACTATATGTTCTAAAAACTCCCAAGTAAGCTTCTATACTACTGATTTTCCTGATAATTTCGACAAAGGAGCCAGTATTTTTTGGGGAACTGAAGTAAATTCAAAACATATTCTTTTATAATTTGGATGAAAAGAAAAATATTATTTAACAGACAGAGCGAAGACAAGTATACAGGATTTGGTTCTCAAGCCCAATCGCAAGGAAATAGGTTAGTAAACAAAGACGGCAGTTTTAATGTTCAGCGAGAAGGATTGCCTTTCATGAGCAGAGTAAACCCTTTTCACGACCTTATTTTAATGACATGGACGCACTTTAGTTTGATGATCTTGGCATTTTATTTTACGGTTAATTTATTATTTGCTTGTATCTATTATTACATTGGTATTGAGCATTTAGGTGGTATAATCGGAGATACCGAAAAGGATAAATTTTTCGAAGCTTTTTTCTTTAGCACACAAACTTTCACCACAGTTGGTTTTGGTAGGATTAATCCAACTGGTTATGCAGCAAGCGCAGTTGCAGCAATTGAGTCTCTCACAGGTCTAATGGCTTTTGCTTTGGCCACAGGTTTACTTTATGGACGTTTTTCAAGACCCAATGCCAAGCTTATTAGAAGTGAACATGCGGTAATTGCTCCCTTTCAGGAAAAAACAGCCTTAATGATTAGAATTGCCAATGCTCGAAATAACCAATTAATAGAATGTGAAGCGCGAATGATGCTGAGTTGTATTGAAAAAGAGACATCAGTAAGACGATTCTTAACCTTGAAATTGGAGTACGAAAAAGTAAGCGCCCTTTCATTAAGTTGGACCATCGTACATCCTATTGAAGAGGATAGCCCCATGTATGGACTTTCAATGCAAGATTTATTAGATACTGAGGCCGAGCTTATTATAGCCTTCAAGGGCTTTGATGATACCTACTCTCAAACGGTTCATCATAGATATTCATACACAGCACACGAAATAGTTTATGGTGCAAGGTTCATTCCTATGTTCGAAAGAGCTAAAGATGGCCAAGCAACAGTTCTTCATTTGGATATGATTGGAGCCTATGAGATTTTGGATTTGGACATAAAAAAACCAGCCTAAGCTGGTTTTTTAAAATAAGTAAATCTAGTTTAGTTTGAGCCTGAAACTGCCATTCTTTATATAAACAAGCTGAGAAGGGTTTTCTTTTGCCGCTACCGAACCTTCAAAAGTACCTTCGATTAAACTACCATAAACATAAGTTAGTTTAGAGAAGCTAACATTCATTCCTGAAGTATCTGAAGGAATAACATATTTAGTACTATATATGATTGTAGGACCCAATTTAAGTTCAACATTATTTTCTTGATTGTCTGTATCTATATTTTTTAAAGTTGTATTCCATCCATTTACTGGTTTAGTAAAGGTAAAAACTAAACTTGGATAAAAAGCAACATTACTTTGCGTGCCAGAGAATAATAACCGATTAGGAGTTGATATGGTATCTTTTACTGCTCCTAAATAAGTTAAATTGTAGTTTGTACTGCCAATTGTGTAATTTAGTTTTAATGAATTATCAGGTGGTGGTGTTGGTGTTACTGTACTTCCTCCTTTGTCGCAAGATACAGCAAGTGAAAGTACTACTAGAATTGGAAGAATTATTTTTTTCATTTTTAAATTTTAGAAGTGCGAATATGATTAATTAATTGAATAATCAAAATGTGAATGCGTAAAAAAAAAGCTGCTATGTTTATAGCAGCTTTAAATATTTTGTAAAATGATCTTATGCTTCAGCTGAAACTCTTTGCTCTACTGAAACGAAACTACGATCGTTTTTGCCTTTTTTGAATACTACATTTCCATCAACCAATGCAAATAAGGTATGATCTTTACCGATACCTACATTGGTGCTTGGGTGGTGTTTTGTACCACGCTGACGTACTATAATATTACCTGCAATTGCAAATTGGCCGCCATATATTTTTACACCTAAGCGTTTGCTATGCGATTCACGTCCGTTTTTTGAACTACCGACTCCTTTTTTGTGTGCCATGGTATTTAATCTATCTTTTTATTTGTTAAACAACTAAGCTTTAATAGCTTCTATTTGAATTTTAGTAAACATTTGACGGTGACCGTTCAATTTACGATATCCTTTTCTGCGTTTTTTCTTAAACACAATTACTTTATCGCCTTTCAAGTGATCTAACACTTTAGCACTAATGGTGGCTCCGCTAACTGTAGGTAATCCTACTGAAATACTTCCGTTGTTATTAACAAGGAGTACTTTGTCAAGTTCAATACTGGCGCCAACCTCTTGTTGCAAACGATGCACATAAAGGTATTGGTCTTTTTCAACTTTAAATTGTTGGCCAGCAATTTCAACTATTGCAAACATGGTTTATATATATTTAAGTTTTAAAATTTTTAAAGGGCAGCAAATATATGTCTTCTATTCACATATCCAAAGTGTTTTGTAAATAATTATTTCAAAATAAAGTCATTAAGTGCAATATTGCAAATCTCAGCCCTTTCAAATTGAACAAAATGACCTACTTTTTCTACTAAAATGCCCTTTGAATTCGTCATTTGATTAATTCCATAATTCAAAATACTTTTTACCGAGGTCATTGGGTGAATGATTTTATTGGGGATTAAAGCATCATCTGAACCGAAAATAATATGCGTTTGGGTCTTTATTTCACTAGTTCTAATATTTGGATTTTCATTCATTAAATCTCAAGAGTTAATGACAATGTCTCTTTGAGGCAATATAATAAAAGTTTGTAGCTATTAATATGAATTCTGAAGAACGCTTGTATGGAAGGGAAAATCATTTTCATAAAATGGAAGCAAATTTATATGAATCGGAAGGTCATTAATTGCTTTATGAATAAAACAAAGGTTTCGTGAGCTGCAAAGTCCCTCTAATTAGGAGAGGGATTTAGGGAGAGGCTATCATAATATTTTCAAGCAACTCCTACTTATCATCTATATTTGCCCAAATTTTTATTTTTTGAAGTCTACACCCAAAATACTTATCATTCGTTTTAGTTCCATTGGCGATATTGTTTTAACGAGTCCTGTTCCTCGTTGCATAAAAAATAAGTTTCCAAATGCTGAAATTCATTTTTTGACCAAAGACCAATACACCAGCCTTTTGACTTTCAATCCTTACATTGATCAGGTGCATGTGCTTGATAAAAGCCCTGCTGCAAAGGCATTGGAGCTTAAAAAGAAAGGATATGACTATGTGATAGATTTGCACAACAACCTTAGAACACAAATTTTTAAATCTATATTGGGAGCAGAATCACAGGCATTTGATAAGGTGAATTTTGAGAAATGGTTGGCGGTTAATTTTAAACAAATGTCTGTTTTACCAAATATTCATATTGTGGATAGGTATGTAAATGCTTGTAAAACACTAGGGGTATCAAATGACAATGAGGGTTTAGATTTTTTTCTCAACCCAGAAGAAAACGTTGACGAATTTGTGAGCCAAATAGGAGAGGGCTATGTGGCATGGGCTATAGGAGCACAGCATTTTACCAAGCGCTTTCCTAGCGATAAAATTATTTCTGCATGTAAATTGCTTCAAATGAAAATTGTATTGCTAGGTGGAAAGGAAGACAAAGCCGAAGCAGATAAAATTGCCGATTCATTTTATGGGCAGATAATAAATCTCTGTGGCAGTTTAAGTATTCATCAATCGGCTATTATGGTAAAAGAAGCAAAATTATTAGTTACAAACGATACTGGCCTAATGCATATAGGTGCTGCTTTTAATAAACCTATTATTTCCTTATGGGGAAATACAGTTCCAGAGTTTGGTATGACACCTTATTACGGAAAATACGAAATCCCAAATATGAAATTCGAAATTCGAGATTTGAGTTGTAGGCCTTGTTCCAAAATTGGGTTTAATGCATGTCCTAAGAAACATTTTAACTGCATGAACCAAATAAATGTGGCTGAATTGGCCCAAAGCATTCAACAAATGTTTTTGAATTAGTAGATTGGTATAATATTTTCTATTGTTGCATAGTGATGAAAGTTTTAGAAAAATTAGGAATTGGCATTATTGATAGGTACATCATGAGGAAGTACCTGCAAACTTTCTTTTATTCAGTATTGCTGTTTACCTTAATTGCCATTTTGATAGATATATCTGAAAAAACAGATGATTTTATAAAGCACAAGCCGCCTTTAAAGGTTTTAGTTTTTGATTATTATATCTATTTTATTCCTTATTTCATGGGCTTGTTTAGTCCAGTTTTCCTATTTTTATCCATTATCTTTTTTAATTCTAAACAAGCGCAGAATACCGAAATTATTGCTATTCTTGGCAGTGGTGCAAGCTACCTTAGGTTTCTAAAGCCTTATTTGTTGTCGGCCTCAATGCTATTTGTTTTATTCATTTGGTTAAACACCCAAATACTACCATTATGTGATAGGTACAGATTGAAATTTGAGGATGATTGGATACATGAAAAAAAAGTTACACAAAGCAATCATATCAATTATATGATGAATGATTCAACACTACTTCGCCTTGATTCTTATAATTACAATGATAGTTTGGGATTTAACCTAAGCCTTGATGCTTTTGAAGATAATAAATTACATCGCAGGTTAACGGCTTCGCGCATGATATGGCTGAAAGACAAGTCCATGTGGCGATTTGAAACGTATCAGCAGCGGGTTTACTTAGCTGATGGCGAATATGTGAGTCGAGGTGCCATTTTGGATACTTTCCTCAAGATTAGACCAGAAGAATTTGTGGTGAAAAGCAATTATGTTTCATCTATGACCAACCCAGAATTGAATGAGTATATCAGGCAAGAAATTGAGAAAGGTTCGGCTAATGTACCAAAATACAAAGTAGAATTGTTCAAGAGAATCGCAGTACCTGTTTCCTTTTTCATCCTAACTTTATTGGCTGTTTCGGTATCAAGCCGCAAAAGCCGGGGTGGTACTGGATTCCATCTGGGTGTAGGTATTTTTCTAATGTTTATGTATCTGTTGCTTATTCAAATCTTTAATACCACAGGAAATACGGGTGTATTAAACCCAGCCATAGCCGTTTGGACACCTCCAATTGTCTTCCTAGTTATTTCTTTGATTATGGCTAAAAATGCCCCTAAGTAAAAAAGTTATCTTGGAAAAATATAAATATCTTTACTTACATTTTATTATCCTTTTATGGGGTTTTACGCCCGTTTTAGGTAAGTTAATTTCGCTACAAGCCTTCGATTTGGTGTGGTGGCGATTGCTCATATCATCGCTTAGCCTTTTTGTTTTTATTTATATCAAACAACACAGTTTAAAAATTTCTTTTAAAGACTCTATTCCTGTCATAATAATGGGTTTTATTGTAGGTGCTCATTGGTTTTTCTTTTACCATGCCATTAAGGTTTCAAATGTTTCAATAGCATTATCTGGATTTAGCACCATAACTATTTTTGCAAGTATCATGCAACCTATTTTTTTAGGTAAAAAATTCTTTTGGGGAGATTTGGTGTATGGTTTTATAATCTTGCTTGGTTTGGCTTTTATTTTGCATTACGAAGCCTTTGCTTTAAGTGGTGTGTTGTATGGAGTGCTTGCGGCCCTAACAGGCGCAGCTTTTGGGGTATATAATGGTAAATTGATAGTAAAACATAACAGCAGTGTTATTACTTTGATTGAATTTTTAGGTGCATTTTTTATCATTTCAATTGCCAAATTATTTGATGATGACTTTTACAAATTTGTTCCAACATTGGGTCTGCATGATTTGATTTATTTACTCATTTTAAGCATACTTTGTACAACGGTGGCCTTTACATTAAGCGTTGAAATACTGAAGCAATTTGACCCATTCACAGTTATCATAACAAATAATTTAGAACCGATTTATGGGGTAATATTTTCTTTAATGATATTTGGCGAAAGCGAGATGATGACGAAGCAATTTTATTATGGAGCCTTCATCATTCTATTATCTGTTTTTACTTATCCTTTTGTTAAGAAAAAATATTACAAAGCAATATAAAATATCCATTACTATTTATTAACAAGATGATTACATTTTGGTAACAAACTAGATTTTTTTTTGTTCTCTTTCAATGAACAAAAATGCTGTATTTATTACTCTAATTGGATGGATGATTGCCATTAGTTTTTCATTTACACAAAATGATAGCAATAGCATATATCTTAACAACTACTTGAATAAGCTGAAGCAATTTGAAAAGTCTGAAGAGCATCTAGTTTCTGTTATTAATAATTTACCTGACATTGAAACTGAAAGAGCTAAAGCCGAAATAAAGAATGAAATATTAAAATGTCGCCTCAAATATAAAGGCCTCGACTTTTGGTTAAGATACCTTGATCCATTAGCTCAAAAGAAAATAAATGGACCTTTACCCGTAGAATGGGAAACTGAAGTTTTTGAAAAGTACGAGAAACCTTACAAAAGAGAAGGTGCCGGTTTTACACTTGCTTGGCAATATTTGGACGAAGATAAAATTGAAAAAGCTACTCTTATCAGTTTGATTCAGCAAAGTTTGGATGCTACAATTGCATTTGAATCAGATTCAGTTACAAAACAACTTCAAACGTATCATCATTTTTATTTATGTAATAGATTGTATTTATTAAACCTCGCTACCATTTATACATCTGGTTTTGATTGCCCTGATAAGGAAAGTATTATACATGAATTGAAAGCTATGCTTGTTGAAGTAGATAATATTTACAGCACTTTCAATCAACATTTTCCTGCAACCCCCTTGCCTCAAAAATATTTGAGTTTATATGAAGATGCTAAGCTGTTTGTATCAGCACAGCCAGAGGACTACAATTCATTCAATCATTTTAGTTTTATTCGAGATTATGTCAATCCGCTATTTGCCATCAACCAACAATTAATTAAAGAATATAAGGTGATGAGTAAGAGTTTAGTTGATTACACACTTAACAAACAAGCAACCTCAATATTCTCAAAAAATTTATATACGGGGCAAGACAGTAAAGGTATTTTTTTACGAGTGGGTGATACCAATACATTAGCCAAAATTGATAAGTTAGGTAAATTATTATTTTTTGATCCAATACTTTCTGGCAACAATCAAAGGAGTTGTGTTTCTTGTCATAAACCATCTCATTTTTTTACTGATACCAATACCACCACCTCTTTACAATTAAACTACAATGGTTTCTTAGAACGGAATACACCAACACTGATTAATGCGCCTTTCAATCATCTTTTAATGGCTGATGGCAAACACTTTTCTTTGCACATGCAAGCCAAAGCAGTAATTACTAATCCTGTTGAAATGGGCGGTACGGAAGATAAGATAATGGAGAAGGTTTTGAGTTGTGATGAATATAAAGACGCTTTTACTGAATTATTGCCTCATACCCCAACTGAAAAAGAAATTTCCTTTGAACATTTGGTTTCAGCTCTCACTCTTTATTACAGTAAGTTTAGTAAATATAATGCCCCTTTTGATGATGCTATGAACAAAAAAAAAGAGGTAGACAAAAGTGCAGTGAACGGATTTAATTTGTTTATGGGCAAGGCCGAGTGCGCCACATGTCATTTTGCTCCGTTCTTTAATGGGGTGAAACCACCCTATGTGGGTTCAGAGTTTGAAGTATTGGGAACACCAAGTGACAAAGAATATAAAGAATTAAGTGTTGATAAAGGTCGTTTTAAAATCAACCCTGCAAAGGAAACTTTAAATGCATTTAGAACAGGAACAATTCGCAATGCAGCACAAACCAAACCTTATATGCACAATGGGGTTTTTAATACCATGTCCGAGGTAATTGATTTTTATGATGGTGGCGGTGGTGCAGGCAGAGGACTGAAGGTTGATAACCAAACCTTGTCAAGTGATTCATTGCATTTAAGTAGTCAAGAAAAATTAGATTTAATAGCTTTTATTACATCGCTTAACGAAATAATTCCTTTGGAAAAATATCCTGGTAAAGTGCCTAAAAGTAGCCATAAAGAATTAAACAAAAGAAAGGTAGGAGGTGAATACTAATTCAAATATGAACAAAATTGTTATTATTACTTTTATTATGGCAGCCATAGCCATTGCAAACTGCACTACTAAAAACCAAGTTAAAAAAACCAATGATTATTCATCCTTAGCAAACATTAAAACACCAAAAAAGAAGCATATCGAGATTAATTATAATTTACCTGATGATAGCCTTAGCATGAACGATAGTGCAAAGAAAGAATTTGTTAAAAGTTTTGATAAAGGTCAAATAGTATATAACCTTATATGTGCGAAGTGTCACAATAAAATAGTAAATGGACTTGAGGTAGTTCCTGATTTCTCTTTACCACAACTTATGGATTACGAAATACGTATTCAATATCCTATTCACCAAGAACGATTGAGTCCCGAAAATTTAAGTGCTACGGAGTTAGATGATGTGGTAAACTATCTTAGATATAAGAAAAAATCTGGCGTACATTTTTAAGAATTTAAGGCTAAAGCAGCACTCTTTTTACAATAAATTATTTTGTAAAATAATCTTTTATTTATTTTGATTTATCTTTACCTCAAATTTAAAGATATGATTTGTAGATTTTATGTTATAATTATTCTTGTGTCAAGTGTGTTTTGGTGTCAAGCTCAAAATGAAATTACGTATAAAGAATTTTATCAAAAGACCAAGTTGTCTGCTGTAATAGACTTCTCGAAAGATGAACCCGATTATTCCCCAAAATTACAATTACTTAAATCCGCTAATCCAGCTCCATTAACTGAGCTTTCCGTTAACAAAAAAATATTGGATGAGCAAAGAAAACAAAGGTACATAATTAACAAAAAAGCTGTTGAGGCTATGTATAAATCTGGTGTTCCTCAACCCCAAGTAGTAAAAGGTTTTAAAGGAAATACTACTTCTGGTACACCTAACGATAATGATATGGCAATTAGTAATTCTAATACCATTGTGAGTGTATTAAACCAAGCGGTGGGTGTTTTTAATGATACAGGTAAATGGGCATTTAATCGTTCATTATCTGCTATTGCAAAAGGGATAAACAACTTAAATAGAACTTTTGACCCTAGAGTAATTTATGATCCAGAAAATGATCGATTTATTTTGGTTTTTTTACAAGGTGCATACAGTGGTGATACTCGTGTTATTGTCGGTTTTACGCAAACCAATGATCCAACTAAGAATTGGAATTTTTATGCTATTCCGGGAAATATTTTTGGCGATAGCAGTTGGAGTGATTATCCCATTATTGCCATCAATAAAAACGATCTATTTATCACTGTAAATCGTTTAAAAGACAATACCTATTGGAAGAATGGTTTTATGGAGAGCATCATTTGGCAGGTAGATAAGCAAGCTGGTTACAAAGGAGATTCACTGCCTCAGAAAGCCTATACCAATATTGCCTTTGGTGGTAAATCTATTTGGAGTATTTGTCCTGCAAGACAAGGTAATGATATGCAAAATGGTTGGATGCATTTTGTTTCAGTAAGACCAAGCGACTTGCAAAATGATACTGTATTTTTGCATGAAATTACCGGAAGTTTGAAGAGTGGAAATGCTAAATTAACTACTAAGATTTTGAAGACTAATCTGAGTTATGGTTTACAACCCAATGCTTATATGTCGAATGGCAAAAAACTTCAAACCAATGATGCTAGAATTTTGACAGCTTTGTATCAAAACAATGCGTTATACTATGGTTCAAATACCATTGATACCAATACTTTTAGCCCTGCCATTTATGTTGGTCATATTGATTTTTTGAATCAAATTAATCCGAAAATTACGGGTAGGATTATTTCTTCAGATACGCTTGATTTTGGTTATCCAAGCATTGCTTATGCTGGAGGAGGATTAGGTGATAAAAGTGCTTTAATTACTTTTTCTCATACTTCAGATAAAACTTTTCCAGGAACATCAGTTGCCTATATTGATAGAAACTTAAATGTATCTATACCAACTCGTGTAAAAGCTGGTGAATCTATCATACAATTATTATTTGATAGTGTTGAACGTTGGGGTGATTATACTGGAATTCAACAGAAGTATAACGAGCTTGGTGTTTGTTGGCTTGTTGGTAGCTATGGAAGCAATAATACCAACTCAACATGGTTAGCAAAAGTTAAAAGTACCGATCCTTCATTATTAGTGAATGATAACCCCAAAACAATCTCTAATCTGATGGTTTATCCAGTTCCTTCTGCTGAAATTATGAATGTGCAATTTGAAATGAAACAATCCTTAATGGTTGATTTTACCCTATTGGATATGCAAGGCAGAGAAATACCACTGTTGCATGATAAGGCTAAGGCTGGAATTAATAATTTTAGTTTTGATGCATCTGATTTATCAAATGGATTGTATGTACTTTACGTGAAACAAAATGAAAATATTTTATTCAGTAAAAAGATTATTGTTGCTCATTAGTATTGTAATATTAGGAGGCCTAATTTCGGCTCAAAATACTAAGCCTAAAGCAAAAAAGACAATCAAACAATTCCCACGACCTGGAGTAGAAAACCAACATCGCTTCGATTCATTAAAAAATATGCTTGATCAACAAAGATGGAGCAGAAAAGAAGTGAAGAATCCTCGATTAAAAAAATAGCATTCGTCATAATTTGTATTGACAAAAATCACGCTATTTTTATTTAGACTAATTATAAATAAGATATTTTTGCCCTCGTAAAATCACTATTTTTATGAAGAAAATTTTATTGACTTTATCATTAGTTTGTTCCTTAATTGGATTGAAATCACAGAGCATTGACTCAACTAAAGTACTAAGAGATATTACTATTCAAGGTTATAGAACCATGAATGGGATTGGCCGAATGAAAGATGAAGTAGGGCAAGTTATTTTTGCAGGTAAGAAAAACGAAGTGCTTCTAATTGATAGTCTTGATGTCAACAAAGCAATGAACAATACCCGTCAAATAATTGGACGTATACCTGGATTAAATATTATTGAAACTGAAAGTGGAGGCTTTACTGCAAATGGCATTGGTTTTAGAGGTTTGAATCCTTATCAGAGTATTGAAACCAATACAAGGCAAAATGGCTACAACATTTCAGCCGATATTTTTGGCTATAATGAAGCGTATTATCTACCTCCAATGGAAGCCGTCAAAAGTATCATATTTTTGCGAGGAGCCTCATCATTGGCTTTTGGTCCACAAATAGGGGGGATGATAAACTATGAATTGAAAGATGGCGCCAATAAGCCAATTGAAGTAACAAGCTCTCAAACTCTTGGTAGTTATGGTATGTACAATAGTTTTACATCTATTGGGGGAAACTACAAAAAGATAAAATATTATGGCTTTTTGCAATACCGATATTTTGAGGGCTGGAGAACAAATTCACAACAAAATCAACTCTCGGGTTTTGTTAGTATCAAATACAGTCCTACTAATAAATTAGAGATTGGACTTGAATATAC
Source organism: Bacteroidota bacterium (assembly GCA_010027395.1). Classification (GTDB taxonomy): domain Bacteria; phylum Bacteroidota; class Bacteroidia; order UKL13-3; family UKL13-3; genus RGVD01. The sequence goes on along the minus strand of RGVD01000008.1, from coordinate 11,411 downwards.
TGGGCTTCAAAATACCATAAAAATGCCTGGAGGGCTTACTGATTCAATGTTCCTACAAAATCCTAAGCAGTCTTTACGTTCACGCAATTGGCTGCAAAGTCCATGGAATATTATATCGGCACATTTGAATTATAAAATTAACGAGAATTCTTCAATTAGTTTGGTCTCAACCTATTTGCATAGCCAACGAGACTTGGTATGGCGAAATGAAGATGGAGGGCCAGCTGCCATAGACTCTATAACACCTTTATTTACTTATGTTCCAAGAGAAGTAGAACATGAATATTTTAGAAATTTTACCACAGAGCTTAGGTACCTTACAAAATATAAAATGGGTAAACAAACTCAATCACTTTCACTAGGTGCTAGGTATGTTTATTCCAGGTTGAAACGTCAACATGGTGCTGAGGGAACAACAGGCTCTGACTTGGATTATACCACAACATCGGCATGGGGTGGTGATATGAATTTTTTTAATACAAATGTGGCTGCTTTTATTGAAAATAATTTCAGATTTGGAAATAGATTAAGTATAACACCAGGCTTACGTTATGAGTATCTAAATACCATTGCTGATGGCTATGATGAAAATGAAGCAGAGGACAGCAATGAACCTTATGTGTATGCAAATATGAAATCTAAAACCCGCACTTTTGTAGTTGCTGGAATAGGACTTCAATACAAAACTTCAGAGTTTTGTAATTTGTATGCTAACTATAGCCAAAGCTATCGCCCAATTACCTATTCAGAGCTAACACCTTTTGGTACAATTGCCAAAATTGACCCTAATTTGAAAGATGCCAGTGCTGATAATTTTGATTTGGGTTATAGAGGCAGCTATAAAAATATTTTAAATTTTGACCTAAGTTTTTTTTATTTGAAATATAAAGACAGAACGGGAACTATTTATTTGAATGATTCATTGAAATCAGCCTTTAGAACCAATACAGGAAACTCAGAGCATAATGGTGTTGAAACCTATATTGAAATGAATATTTTAGATGGTTTGTTTGCTACAAAAAGATTTGGTAAACTGAGTGTTTATAATTCATACGCATACATTGATGCGAAATACACATCTGGTGAATTTAAGGATAAACAAATTGAATATGCACCCAAAAATATTGAGCGAATTGGTTTGAATTATAAACTATATGGTTTCTCTATGAATGTGCAATACTCTTATACCTCATCATCTTTTGCTGACGCGTCAAATGCATTGTTCTCAAGCGATGCCTTATCTGGTAAAATTCCATCTTATCAATTGATTGATATTTCTTCTTCATATAGCATTCAAAAATCATTACAGTTTAAACTAGGTGTAAACAATTTGCTAAATGAAAATTATTTCACCTTAAGAACTACCGAATATCCTGGACCAGGTATGATACCTTCGCTAGGCCGCACATTTTATTGTGGTATTTCAGCTACATTCTAGGCAATAAAATGTTGCGTTTATAAATTGATGAAAAGTCTTTGGTTAGAAACAAATTAATAAGTTAAAATTGCAGAAATAAAATAACAATCAAATGAAGTTTTTCATCGACACTGCAAATCTTGCACAAATTAAAGAAGCCAACGATCTAGGAATATTAGATGGCGTAACTACCAACCCCTCACTTATGGCCAAAGAGGGAATTAAAGGAGAGGCTGCCGTAATGCAACATTATATTGATATTTGCAATATTGTGGATGGAGATGTGAGCGCAGAAGTTATTAGTACCGATTATGCGGGAATGGTGGCTGAAGGAGAGAAACTAGCTGCTTTGCATAAAAATATTGTTGTGAAAATACCAATGATAAAAGAAGGTATTAAAGCCATTAAGTATTTTACATCAAAAGGAATTAAAACCAATTGTACTTTGGTGTTTGGACCTGGGCAAGCTATCTTAGCTGCCAAGGCTGGTGCTACTTATCTTTCGCCATTTGTTGGAAGATTAGATGATATTAGTTATGATGGAATGGATTTGATAGCACAGATTGCGCATATCTATTCTGTTCAAGGATATGAAACCCAGATTTTAGCAGCGTCCATTCGCAATCCAATTCATATCATAAAATCTGCTGAAGTAGGTGCTCATGTTATAACCAGTCCACTTGAAAGTATTTTGGCTCTTTTAAAACATCCTCTTACAGATATTGGCTTGGAAAAATTCCTAGCTGATCATAAAAAGTCGAATGCATAATTCAAACAATTGAATTCTAAATTATATCACAAAATATTGCCACACAAATAAAATACTACCCGACCTTGTCGGGTAGTTCTATATTTACCCAATAATAAAATTGTTATGTTTAAAAAATTTATATTCATAAGTAGCTTTTCATTGCTATTAACCTCTCAAATAATTGCCCAAAAAGAAGCTCCCAAAAATTGGTTTAACCTCGACCCAACTGAAGATAAGGTATATGGAGTTAGCACTGAGAAAACATACAGAGAACTGCTTAAAGGAAAGAAATCAACTACGGTTGTTGTAGCCGTTATAGATGGCGGAACTGAAGTGAAACATGAAGATTTGCAATCTGCAATTTGGGTAAATCCCAATGAGAAACTAAATGGTTTGGATGATGATAACAATGGGTTAATAGATGATGTTAATGGTTGGAGTTTTATTGGTGGAACAAAAGGTGATGTAGATCAAGATAACCTTGAAGTAACACGTTTGTATGCTAACTATAAAAAGATGTATGATGGTCTTGATACGAGCAAAGGATATTCAAGCCCAGAACAAGAAAAAGAATACAGATATTATCTGAAAATCAAAGCAGCTTATAAACAAGGTAGCTCGCAATATTTTATGTATCAAGGTTTATTTAGAAATATTTTGTCGGGTGCACAAATGATTAAAGAATCTACTGCTAAAGATTCATTAAGCTTAGATGATTTAAAATCATATAAACCCTCCAACCAATCAGATGCTATGGCAAAAAATGCCATAGAGCAGGGCTTAAAAAGAAGTGGTAAAAATTATGCTGTGTTTGCGAGGATTTTTTTGAGCCTCGAGGAATCAATGAATGAGGTCAATAAATTTGTGGACTATAACTATAATCTAGATTTCGATTCTCGCAGTATAGTTGGAGATAATTATAATGATGTGAATGAAAGGATATACGGATGTAATCGAGTTATGGGTCCTAAGGCAGAGCATGGAACGCATGTGGCAGGTATAATAGCTGCAAGTAGATATAATGGAACTGGAATAGATGGCGTAGCAGACAATGTTAAAATTATGGTTCTAAGAGTGGTGCCTGATGGAGACGAAAGGGACAAAGATGTAGCAAATGCAATAAGATATGCTGTTGATAATGGTGCAAAAATAATAAACATGAGTTTTGGAAAGTCATTTTCTTCAAATAAGAATGTGGTAGATGAGGCAATTAAGTACGCACTTTCTAAAGATGTTTTGTTAATACATGCTGCCGGAAATGATGCTAAAAACACAGACATTGAAGATAATTTTCCTAAAGTTGATATTGAAAAAGGAGTGAATGCTTCAAATTGGATTGAAGTAGGCGCTTCAACTTGGAAGTTGAAAAAATACCTTACTGCAGATTTTTCTAATTATGGAAAAAACAGGGTAGATGTTTTTGCTCCAGGCGTAGATATTAATTCATGTATACCTGAATCAAAATATGCTGTATACAGTGGCACAAGTATGGCTGCTCCTGTTACCGCTGGTGTGGCTGCTTTGTTAAAGTCATATTACCCTCAATTAACTGCGCCTCAGATAAAAGATATTATTCTTAAATCTTCAATAAAATATAAAAAGAAGGTTTTAATCCCTGGTAAAAATAAAAAGGTTAAACTTTCTGAGCTTTGCAAAACCGGTGGCATAGTAAATGCTTATTCAGCGGTTTTAATGGCAGAGCAAATGTTTAAATAAAAATTAAATTAACGCAACCTTTCTATTGTTTTGAACGACTTCTAATAAATTGTCTATTTTTGAGGCGAAAATGAACAGAAATTTAGTATTTTTTTATATCTTTTTATGGGTTCTTACGGCATCGTCATGCGACAATAAGGTGGAGATTAATGCACCCTATAACGAAATTCCCATTGTTTACGGAATGATAGATGTAAGTGAAGATCAACACTACATCAGAATTGAAAAAGCTTTCCAAAACTCAGATAATTTATCTTCTGGCCAAATTACGCAGATTCCTGATTCTTTGTATTTCGATACTTTGGTGGTTAAATTATATGATGCTAATAATCCAGCAAGTTTCGTTACACTCGAAAGATATGATGGTGCTAAGTATCCAAAAGATAGTGGCACTTTCTCTACCTTGCGTAATACCCTCTATACTACATTAACTTTGCCAACCATAACAGGAGCGCTTCGTTTAGAGATTTTCAACCCTAAAAGCGGTAAAACCTATACTGCAACTGCTAATATAATTAGAGGAGGTGATTTTACTAGTTTTGGAAGCAATAGAAACATTGCTATCAATGAATCTCCTTCTCGTGTTATTCAGTATGTGTTTAACAAAGGCGAGAATGCTTATATGTATGACATGTTTATTAGACTTTACTACAAGGAAATGAATGCCTCTGATACTACAATTTCTGTAGATAAAACCTTAGATTTTTATTTAGCTAAAGGTTATCTAGCAGATAATAATTTTCCATACCGAAATAATTCTAGCGGTTTTAATAAAATTCCTTGGATAGAATTTTTGCGATTTCTTCCTAAAGCAATAAAGCGAGATGATAGCAAGGTTAGAAGAGTCACCAATCTTACCTATTCGGCCTATGGAGGTAGTAGAGATTTTGCTGATTTGCAAGAATTGAGTAAGCCTGTAGTTGGATTTGTGCAGCGCAATACCGAGTATTCAAATATCAAATTAAATGGTAAGCAAATTGGCATTGGAATCTTCACCAGCAGAAATTACCTTTACGAAGAGCAAGCTTTAATTGATTCATCGCAGTTTTTTATTGCTAAATACGGCCCTAATTTTATTTACTAGAAAATTTAAACTTTAAATAAAAAGCCACTCAAATATTTTTTTGGGTGGCTTTTTTGTTTTTTGGCTTGCCTTTAGTTTGAAATTGGAAATAAATTGTTGAAATGATTTTATCAATTTATTTAACTGATTTGTAAACTTATACATTCCTATTGTAAATTTCACTCAAGCACATTTGGAAAATTCAAAACTAAAAATAAGTTTGTAGTACTATCTCTACAGTAAAAATAACTGAAAGTTTAAATAAAAATAACAATTGTTTTTTTGCTTTATTGAAGTGAAATCTATTAACAGAATATTAAGTTAAATGGGTATGATTAATGTCAAATTTACTTTGCTGCGACAATGTTTAAATCGAATTTCTACCGATTGAAGTTAATTTACTTCAATTGGAATAAAAAATGAGCGGTTTATATTGATAATTTATAAGTTGCTTATGATAATAATCAGACATAATAAAAAAAATAAACAGTTTACAAATTAATAATAACCAAAACCAAATAAACAATTATGACAAAAACAATTACAAAACGAAGGGGACTGACAGTACTCAGGACCTTAGCTTCCACAGTAATTTTATTGCTACTGCTTGGAACGAATCTCCTCTATGGCCAAAGCACGGACAATTACACTTTTTCAACCTCTACTACTGGATCCTTGGCTTTAGATGCTAATGGTAACACTGTAGATATGACAACAGGTACAACTGCCTTGGTTGCAGCAGCTATAGATCAAGGTGCGTCTGCTGTTACAAGCATTGGTTTCAACTTCACTTTAATGGGAACCACCTACACTCAGTTTTCAGCTTCTTCTAATGGTACAATGGCACTTGGTAGCACTGCAATTGGAACTGCTGTATATACGGCAAGTGGAGGAACTACTACCACTCCATTGTTAACAGCTTGGGGTGCGGATGCTATTACAACTACAAATGGTGTTAGATCTAAAGTAGTGGGTACTGCTCCTAACCGTTGTTTGGTAGTTGAGTTCAACATCGGTCTTTATTGGCTGGGCTCAGCGCCTGCTTCACAATACCAAGTAAGACTTTATGAATCAACTGGTGTAATCGAATATGTTTATGGTGCTATGGCAATGGGTACGTCAACTACCACTGGTGCTATAGGCTTTGCAACAGGTTCTGCGGTTAATAGTTTGGCATCGGTTACATGTGCTACGAACACTGTTAGTACTTCAACTTGGGCAGCTAATGCTACGACAGCTAGTTCTCCTGTTACTAATTTAAATTCTGCATCAAATGGCTCTAGAAGAGTATATACATTTACCCCTCCAGGACCGGCTGTCTCTCCAACTAGTTTAAATATCACAAATATTGGTGCTGGTGGTATGACTTTGAATTGGACTCCTGGTTCTGGTTCATATAGAATTTACAGATCACTCAATAATACTGCATTTAGTTTAGTTGGTTCAACTGCAGTTGGAGCTTCTTCATATGTAGCTACTGGATTAAACCCTAATACAACTTACTATTGGAACGTAGAGGCTTTTTCTGAATCTAGTGGAGCTGTGACTCCAGTTTTAAATGGTAACGCTACAACGAGTGCCCCTACATTATCTGGTACAAAAACAGTTTGTCCTTCAGGCTGTGATTATGCAAATTTAACCACTGCTACAGCTGATTTGGCTGCACAAGGTTTAGCAGGTTCAGTTGTATTAGAGTTAGCACCAACTTATGTAAGTACTACTGAAACATTCCCTATTACTTTCTCAAATTTCCCTGGCTTAAGTTCTTCAAATACTGTTAGTGTTACTGTAAATTCAGCAGCTAGTGGCTTATCTATAGCAAATACTGCAACAACTGGTACAGCACAAACAATTGATTTGAACGGTACTTATTATGTTACAATTGATGGACGTCCTGGTTCTACAGGTACTGCTTCTCAATTAAGTATTTCAAGTGCTAATTTAGGTACTCAAACCATTCGTTATATCAATGGTACAAACAATACTACTTTAAATTATGTATCAGTTACAGGTGTTAATAATGGCACAACCACAGCTACCTATGGTCTTATTGCTTTCTTAGGAACTACTGGAACTACTAGTACTTCTGGTAATAGATATAACACCATTTCAAATTGTACGATTGGTGCAGGTGCTACATCGCCTTTAAAAGGTATTTACTCTGCAGGTCAATCTTCTACTATTTTAAACGATTATAACAGCGTCTTGAATTGTAATTTCGTTGATATCTTCAACGTAACGGCTGCAAGTACTCAAAACAGTGTTTCAATTGATATTTCAGGAACAAATAATTCTGATTGGACAGTAACAGGAAACAGTTTCTATTTAACTACTGCGAGAGCACATACTGCTGGAGCCATTGTTCAAACTGCTGTTTATACTGGTGGTGGAAATGGTTACAACATTAGCAACAACTATTTTGGAGGAAGTGGACCACAATGTTCTGGTACATGGACAATCAATGGTACTGCTGCATCATACCGTTTCAATGCTTTAAATATGAGTGGTGGAACTTTAAGAACTTCTAGTATACAAGGAAACACAGTAAGTAATATCAATATTGTTTCAACTACTGCTGTAGCTTCTGCAGGTAATCCATTATTAGGTGGTATCATCATCATGGGTTCAGGTAATGTGAATGTAGGTGATATTACTCCAAATCTTATTGGAAGCAGTTCCGCAGTGGATAATTTAGTTGCTGCAAATTCAACGGCTATTACCACCAATGGTAATGGAGTTGTTGGTATTTTCTGTTCAAGTACAGGTATTGTTAATATTAAAAACAACATTATCGGTGGTTTAACATACACTAGTGGAACGGCCACAATTGCAACAAACGTTGTTGGTATTATGAATTCTGGTGGTACTGGTAAAAAAGTAATTTCTGGTAATACTGTGGGAGGTAATTTTTCTAATAGTTTTAGAGCTGGTACGAGTGGTTTTTCTACAACAGGTGCTAACACAGTGATAGGTATTAACAATACAGGTGCTGGTGTAGTAGTTGTCTCTGGCAATACTTTATCAAATTATGTTGCTTACGGAACTACTGGAGTTACTGTAGTTAGAGGTGTTCTTACAAGTTCAGGAACAGATACCATTGCAAACAATAACATTTCAAACTTAAGTACCAACGGTGCTGGTTCTGCTATGGGTATTGCAAGTAGTGCAACTACTGCTGGAATTGATATCACAAGAAACAGTATAAATAATTTAACTGTGGTAAATTCAGGTGCCTCTGCAAGAGGTATTCAAATCTCTTCTGGATTGGCTACCCCGCGTGTTGCTTATAACTTTATCCAAGGTATCAGTGCACCATCTTCAAATGGTAATGCCATGATTATGGGTATTGATATTGGACATACAGTTGCTCAAAACATTTATAACAATACCATTGTGCTTGGAACATCAACAACTCCATTAACAGGTGTTACGAATTTTGGTGTAATTGGTATTAGTTACAATACAGGTACTACAGATATCAGAAACAATTTAGTTTATATTAATGCCACTGCCATTGGTACAGGTGTTAACATAGCTTTAAGAAGAGTAGCTGGTACAAATGGTACCGCTCCAACAAACTTAGCTAATACATCTAATAGCAATATTTATTATGTGCCTTCAGCAGATTATAATTATTTTTATGCAGAAGGTGCTACCGCTAACAGAGTTACCATCGTAAATGCTTACCATAATTGTGCATCTTGTACAAATACGGGTGTTACTACAGCTCCTGTAGTTGATGCAAACATCAACTCTAGTTGCGCTAAATACAAAGCTTTCATGGGTGCTTCAAGTTCTCGTGAATCTGGTTCATTCTACGAAAATGTAACTTTTGCAGGTGGATCAACCATTCCTAATAATTTAGTGCCAGCTCCAACAGGTGGAACTTTTGTATTAAATGGTGGTTCTGTAGTTTCTGGTTTAACAACTGACTATTTTGGTAATGCGGTAAGCGGAACTACACCAGATATTGGTGCTTCTGAATTTACTTCAGGTACTACGCAAGATGCAACTGCTCCAAGCATTACTTATACAGCTATTGCTGCTACTGCTTGTGCATCAAATCCAACATTAACAGCAACTATTACAGATGCAAGTGGTGTTGATTTTGCAAGCAATCCTCCTAGAGTTTATTATAGATACTCTACCGATGCTGTTACTGGTTTAGCTTCTGCTAACAACAATACAGTGGGTGGTTGGAAATTTGTTACTGCTTCAAGCCAAGTAGGTAACAACTTCAACTTTACACTCGATTACAGTTTGTTAAATACCACTGTGGCTGCTGCTACGGTTATTCAATATTTTGTAGTAGCTCAAGATTTAGCAGCCACTCCAAATGTAAAATTGTCAACAGTTGGATTGGCTTCAGGATTCTGTGCTACCTCAGTAGCATTAGGTTCTAGTGCATTCCCAATTGTAGCTTCTCCAACCGTTAATAGCCTTACTATTTCAGCTGTACCAACCATTACTTTATCTACTATTAAAACAGAGAATTGTACGGGTGGTGTTGCTTTAACATTGAGTGGATCTGACGGTATTGCATCTTATGACTTCCAATATTCTACTTTCTCAAATGGTACTTGGACAAGTTATGCAACTCAACCAACAAAAGTATCTGCTACTTCATATACATTAACTGGATTAAATGCTACTACCAACAATAATGATATCGTTCGTTTGGTAGCTACATGTCCGGGTGCTGGAGCTCCGTTATTTACTTCTTCAAGAGATACTATTAAAAACTTAGGTGATTGTCAATTTGCTGTTACTAGAAGTACTGGTAATACTTATTCTTCAATAATGTCAACGGGTAACACTTATTCTGCATTGACATCAGCAGATGATGCTAAAACTAACAATATTTCTTTATTAGGTACTACTTTCAAATATAGAGGAGCTGTAGTTAAAGGATTTTATGCTACAACGAATGGTTGGATGACTTTTGATACCACTCAAACAAGTAATACTTATACTAATAATTTAACAACACTAAAGTGGGTTATTGCACCTTTTTGGGATGATTTGGTTTTGAAAGGTAATTCGCTTACTAACCAAAATATTTGTATGAAATACCAAGTAATTGGTACATTGGGCAGTGGTACTGCCGATATTGTAATAGAATGGGCTGAGATGGAGAGATATGCTTTCCCAGCACCAAACTTGAATTTCCAGGTGGTTTTGCATGAGCTTGATAATTCAATTGATATTAACTATGGTAACATGCAATTGTTTGATGGTAGTTCTTCCACTGGCGTATTCACTTACAGTGTTGGTGTTAATGGTACTACATCTGCTACAGCTAGTTTAGACCAAAGAATGTTGCAACAAAATACCAACACTAATTACTTTACATCAGATCAACAACAAAACTTATCAATTTCACCTGATTGTTACAGCAGGTTGAGATTTGTTTCATCTTCATCATATTCAGGAACTGCTCCAACTATTGGTGCACCTGCAAACAATGAACCTGGAACTGCTACTACTTTAACAGTTAATGCATCACCTTGTACTTTATTCTGTGGTAATATTTACACCAGTTTAAATGCAACAGCGACACCGGGTGTTACAGCATGTTCTGCTACCACTTCGGGTGTGGCCGATGATGATGTTTATTTCTCATTCACAACCACTGTTGCTCCGCAATATCAAATAACAGTAACACCTTCTCTAACTTATGATGCTGTTGTTCAGGTTCTTAATTCGTCAATGACTCCTGTAGCTTGTCTTAACGCAGGTGGACAAGGTATTCAAGAATCATTAGCTGCATTGGCATTGAGTTCAGGTACATACTATGTAAGAGTGTATGATGCTGCTACTGGTGCTTCAGGTTCTGGTGAGTTTGCTATTTGTGTAAGTGAGGTTATTCCGCCACCATCAAACGATAACGTTTCGGGTGCAACCACTTTAACAGTGGGTACTAGCTGTGTGCCAACTAATAGTCCACTTCCAAACATTTTAGCAGCAACAGCTTCTCCTCAAACAGTTTGTACAGGTACTGCTGATGATGATGTATGGTATAAGTTTACTGCAACTAGTTCAGGTATGAATGTAAGGGTTAATGGTGTTTCTACCTATAATCCTGTAATGCAAATTTTCAGCGATTCTGGTATTACCCAAGTTGCTTGTCAAAATTCTACTGGAAATGGTGCTCAAGAAACTTACAGTGCAACTAACTTCAACATTGGTCAAGTTTATTATGTGCGTGTTTACCATGCAGGTAATGGTGCTGCCAATGGAAACTTCAATATTTGCGTATTTGCAAACGTTCCTACTTGTACCACTAAAATTTCTCCTTCTTCTGGTGCTTCATTAATTTCAGGTGCTAATTTATCATGGAATGCAGCAACTTATGCAGCTGGATATGATGTATATTTAGATGTGGTGAACCCACCATTGAATGTGGTTTCTTCAAACCAAACTGGTACAACCTATGCAACTTCAGGTTTAATAGGTAGCACAGT
>RGVD01000070.1 GCA_010027395.1 Bacteroidota bacterium | reverse complement strand
TTGTATTGAATTACTTTTTGTGATTCACCTTTTACGTAATGTTGGTTTTCTTCTCCCATTCTGAAAAGGTGTGCTTTGTCGTAATATTGAATTTCATCTAGCGAAACAAAAAGAAAGCGATTGACAAATTGCCCCACTTCATTTTTTATAATAATGCTTCCACAGATAGCCGCATTTTTTTTAATTGAAAGTGCTTTCATCCAAGCAATCGTCTCACCCTCCATCGTATCGAAATGGAGCTCAGGTTTCATAGTAAAACCTGTGCTAAACATTTCAGGCAATACTATCATATCTGTTTCTTCAATATTTGAAATTTTGGCTTCAAACATATCCAAGTTTGCCTTACGATTCTCCCAATGCAAGTTACATTGTATGCTGGTTAAACTAAGTTTCATTATTATATTTTTAGTAGCTTCTCAGCAGCTTTTTCAAGTGTTTCATTTCCTTTGGCAAAACAAAAGCGCAATACATTATGGTAAACAGGTATACTAGCCACCTTATGTTCTATCGTTAACCTTTTTGCAAAATCAAGGTCTTTTTCTTGTGTTATTTTACTATATTGTAATAGCTGAAAATAGGAACCTTGACAAGGCATTAATTTGAATTTAGAGCCTTTAACCAATGACCTGAAGTAATCCCTTTTTTCTTGGTAAAAGGCATTCAATTGCATATAGGCATCTTTATCATCCATATAATCGGCCACTGCGTATTGTATAGGTGTATTGGTACTAAAAGCAATAAACTGATGGGCTTTTCTTAACTCAACAGTTAGATTACTTGGAGCTAGTATATAGCCCATTTTCCAGCCAGTTGTATGGTATGTTTTACCAAATGATGAAACGATGAAACTCCTTTCAGCTAATTGGGGATATCTAGCAACACTTTGGTGCTCCACTTTATCAAATATGATGTGTTCATATACCTCATCACTCACAATTACGATGTCGGTATTTTTAACTAATTTTTCTAGCTTTTGCATATCCTGCGCACTTAGAATACTGCCACTAGGGTTATGGGGTGTGTTTATAATAATAAGTTTAGTATGAAAGTTAATTAGCTTTTTAACCTCATTCCAATCAACTTTATAATCTGGTTGTTTTAATTCAACATAAACCGCGCGGCCTCCATTTAATTCAATGGCGGGAACATAACTATCGTAACAAGGTTCAAGCACAATTACTTCATCTCCTTCTTTAATCATGGCAGAAATTATTGCGAATATACCATGTGTAGCACCGGGTACAATTGTAATTTCTTTTTCAGGATCATAAACGGCTGTATACAATTCCTCTGTTTTAGCAGCAATTTTTTCCCTCAATTTCATTACTCCTGGCATGGGAGCATATTGGTTCATTCCTGCTTTCATATAATGATGAACCAATTCAGTAAGTTTTGGATTGACATCAAAGTCTGGGAAGCCCTGAGCGAGGTTAATAGCTTGATGTTCGTTGGCTAGCGCTGTCATTACAGCAAAAATGCTTGTGCCACTTTTTGGTAGTTTAGATTTAATTGAACCTGGAAATTCCATACCAAAGCAATTTACAAAATTGAGTTTAATTTCAATGAAATTCTTCTCTTCTATTTATATGTGATTGGTTTTATGGGATTATTTTTATCACATAAGACATACCTTAATACCACCAATGTTTATTTGCTCCAAATTTTCATTAGGTCATTTTTTAATAATATTTTAATATTGCGCAGGATGTAAGTTGCAATAAATGCATATTTGTAGACATATTTTTCAAGAGAATAACATCTTCAAAAACAGTAGAAAAAATTATTTTTGAAAACTATTTAAATTCCAATTGTAAAAGCATTAATGAAACATAACCATCAAATTGTTAGATTAATTGAAGAGTTTTCAATTGCTTCTAAACATGCTTTAGACCATGTAGAGCTTCAGAAAGCAAAGGCAAGGTACCAACAAGACTTGTCGAATAATTTTGACCTGTTTATAGAGCAATTAATAAATATTGGAACTTTTGCAAAATTTGCATTTGAAATAAGAACTGCTACGAAAGCCGAATTTGAATTGCTTTTAACAAAAAATACATTTCCTGTTATTTATTTTAAAAAATCGGATAAGGAATTAACCCCTGTTTTACTAAAACATTTTCAAACAAAAAACTATGAAACCATAGTTTTTGAAGATGATAATGAACATAATATTGATTTTAAAACCATTGAAGCAATAGCCAATGAAGCAAAAACCATAAATCAATTGGTTTTAGAAAATGAGTACCAAAATGAGGATGGGAAAAGCGATCAAATAGTATTTATAACAGGATTTCACATAAATCCAATGTTAAATTTAGACCATAAAACAGGCATCACTCCCTTTCAAAGATTTTTAAGTTTATTAAAGTCAGAAAAGAGAGATATAAAATACATTTATTTCTTTGCCATATTGATTGCCATCATCAATTTAGCTCTTCCACTTGGGGTACAAGCCATAGTTGGATTAATCTCAGGTGGTTTGTTGTTAGAATCGGTTATTATTCTAATTGCATTAGTTATCGCTGCTACAGGTCTTTCAGGCTATTTGCAAATCCAACAATTAAAAATGGTGGAAATACTACAACAGCGGGTATTTGCCAATGTCACATTTGAATTTGCTTGGCGATTACCGCGAATAAAAATTGAAAGTTTATTAAAACACTACACACCCGAAATGGTAAATCGTTTTTTTGATGTTTTAAACGTTCAAAAATCATTACCTAAAATTTTAATTGATTTAACAGCAGCTTTAATTCAAATACTATTTGGTTTATTGTTGCTATCACTTTATCACCCGGTATTTATTGGATTTGGTTTTTTTATTTTAATAATCATACTAATAATATTTTATACAACAGGAAAAAAAGCGTTAGAAACGAGTATTTACGAATCGAAATATAAGTACAAAGTAGCCTATTGGTTGCAAGAAATTGGTAGAAGTATAACCTCTTTTAAACTAGCAGGAAACTCTAATTTACCTATTCATAAAGCAGATAATTTATTAGCTAATTATTTAAAATACAGAAACAAACATTTTAGCATTTTAGTAAAGCAATATGCAGCTATTGTATCTTTTAAAACATTAATAACAGCTTCATTATTAATTTTAGGTAGTTTTCTGGTGGTAAATAGGCAAATCAATTTGGGGCAATTTGTAGCTGCAGAATTAATCATTGTTTTAATTATCAATTCTGTCGAAAAGCTTATTTCTACCCTTGAGGTGGCTTACGATTTGCTAACAGCTTTAGACAAAATTGGACACGTGACTGATTTGGAAATAGAGAGCAATGCCGGTCGAGAATTGCACGATTTAGAAATAGAACATAAACTACTTCTAAAAACCAGTAATTTAAGTTTTAAATACCCAAGCAGTAAAAAAAGTACATTAACCAATGTGAATTTTGAAATTGGTAAAGGCCAAAGAATTGCCATAACTGGATATAATGATAGTGGAAAAACTACTTTCATTAAAACACTTTCAGGTTTATACTCCAATTTTGAAGGTTCATTTACATTAAATGGGGTTTCATTGCGTGAGCTGAATATAGAATCATACAGAGGAATAGTTGGCGATAATTTATCTCAAGATGATGTTTTTGAAGGAACTATAGAAGAGAATATAGCCATGGGTCGCGCAGGAATTTCTTTTAAAGATGTAATGAATGCAGTGGAAAAATCGTGTTTAACTGAATTTTTAGCCCAGTTAGAAGATGGATTGCAAACCAACGTTAATCCAGGAGGAACTAATTTCCCCAAAAGTGTTGTTCAAAAAATATTATTAGCCCGCAGTTTTGTTCAGAAACCTAAACTATTAATCATAGATGACTTTTTTTATAACATGAACCAAAAAGAAAGCGCCAATTTAGTAAACAATATTTTTGATAATAAAGAATGGGCTCTCATTATTGTCTCGTCACAAGCAGGTATTTTACAGAAATGTGATCGCGTTTATTTGATGCAAAACGGTACATTCACCCAAAATGATACTTACCATAATTTGATTCAAAACAATCATTTAAGCGCATTTATAAACTAATATTTCAACAATTTATACTAGTAAAATGGATCAAAATCCTTATAATAATACCCTGAAAGAGTTTAGAAATAGCAGCCTTTATACTGTTCAACTGGTAAATACTCCTAAAAAGTTTAAAACCATCAGAAACTGGCTTAGTGGCGTTTTTTTATTGTTGTTTTTGAGTTTGTTTTTGCCTTGGCAACAGAACATAAATGGAAAAGGAAAAGTTACTCCTTTTGCACCTGAAGATAGGCCACAAAATGTTCCATCCATTATTGGAGGAAGAATTGAAAAATGGAAAGTGGTTGAAGGTCAATTTGTAAAAAAAGGTGATACATTAGTAATAATCAGCGAGGTAAAAGAAAAGTTTTTTGACCCAGAATTATTGGATAGAACCCAAAAACAAATTGTAAATAAAGAAGATGGATTAAAAGCTAAAAACCGTAAAATTTTAGCCTTAGAAAAACAAATCAATGCACTAAAAAACAGCGTGGCTATTAAGTTGAAAATGGCTAAAAACAAGGTTTTGCAAGCACAGTTTACTGTTAAAGCCGAAAAAGGAAATTTTGATGCATCTAAAACCAATGAAGAACTTTCGCGCAATCAGTATGAACGTTTAAATGAATTGTATAAAAAAGGATTGGCTTCATTAACTGAAATTCAGAATAGAACCAATAAAATGCAAGAAGCTAAATCGAAAGCTATAGAAAGCGAAAATAAATATGATAAAGCTGAAAATGAGTTGATAAATGCTCGTATTGATTTGAATTTTATTGAGGCGGAATATTTAGATAAAATTTCGAAAGCTGAAAGTATTTTAGAAGAAACAGCAGGCGAGCTTTTTGAAAGTCAAGCCGAGTTAATTAAGCTAAGAATTGAGTATAGTAATTTATTATTAAGAAGTGGATTTTATGCCATTAAAGCTCCTCAGGATGGTTATTTAGTTCAAGTGTTAAAAGCAGGTATTGGCGAGACCATAAAGGAAAATGAAAACTTGGCAACCATTGTGCCTGCCAATACAAAAACTGCCGTTGAAATGACAGTAAGAGCTTTAGATATGCCTCTTTTATTTAAAGGTTGTAAGGTTCGCATTCAGTTTGATGGTTGGCCCGCATTGGTTTTTAGTGGATGGCCAAGTGGAAGTGTTGGAACCTTTGGAGGTGTGGTGCAAGCCATTGATAGAAATGCTGATGAAAAGGGTAATTTTAGAATTCTAGTAGTTCAAGACCCTACTGATGTGCCTTGGCCCGAGTTGATTCGAGCTGGAGGTGGTGTATATGGTTGGGCCATGCTTAATAGAGTGCCTGTTTGGTATGAATTATGGCGTCAGTTTAATGCTTTTCCGCCTGACTTTATGGAAGAAGCCAATCAAATGAAAAAAGATGCAGACACGAAAACAAAAAAGGATAAATAATGATGAAACCAAAATTGATTCCATTTGCGTTTTTATTGTGCATTTGCAATGCCATATCAGCGCAAGATTCTTCTGTATTTTCTTTCCAAGATTTTTATTCACAGGTAGTCAATTATCATCCTGTTTCAAAACAAGCTAATTTATTAACTCAAAGTGCCAAGTCTGAATTGATGGCTGCACGTGGTGCTTTTGATCCAGTAATTAGCACCAATTACGAAAACAAAACTACCGATGGGAAAAACAGTTATACTTATTTTGAACCGCAAATAAAGATACCTACTTTAATTGGTTTAGATGTTAAAGCCGGATACGACCAAAGTGATGGAATAGCAGTAAATAACGACCGTATAAAAATTTTAGAAAATAATGGACAATATCTTCCTCAATATGGCCAATACGGAATGCTTTATGCTGGGGTAAATATGCCTATTTTAAGAGGTTTACAAACTGATAGTCGCAGGGCTGCATTGCGCCAAGCTCAGTATTTACAAGGGTTAAACGAAGCCGAACGTGTTAAAGTAATTAATAAACTACTTTTAAGTGCAGCCAAGGATTATTGGGAATGGCAATTAGCTTACGAAAAACTTAAACTAATGCAGCTAAGTTATAATTTGGCTGAAAACCGATTTAACTTTATTAGCAGCCGTATAAAAGGAGGCGAGGACAAACCCATAGATAGTGTAGAAGCATTAATTGAACTTAAGCGCAGAGAAACACTTTTGTTGGAAACAGAAGTTGAATTTAAAAATGCTAGTTTAAGCATAAGCAATTATTTATGGAGCAATAAAAATGAACCTTTGCAGTTGAAAGCATCTGTTTATCCATCGGCAATTGGAACCGAAATAAAAAAAATAAGTACAGATTCATTGCAACGAATGGTAAACTATACCGAAGGCAATCATCCAGAACTATTAAAATTGCAGTTTAAAAACAAGCAATTACAAGTTGAAAGAAAGTTGGCTATTGAAAATATAAAGCCTCAACTAAATATTGAATATTATCCTTTTCAGACATACAGCAAAGGAGCACAAAACGATGTGAACAATATTTTTAACAGACAGTATAAGTTTGGTGCAAGTTTTTATAGCAGTTTGTTTTTAAGAAAAGAAAGAGGAAAACTTCAACTGGCTAAATTAAAAATAAAAAATATTGATTTTGAAACCCAATTAACCAAACGTGAATTGGTGAATGAAGTTTTTGCAAATTTTAACAACTTACTAAACCTTGAACAACTTATGGGTATTCAAGAAGTTCTAGTAAATAATGCAGCCACGCTTCGCAATGCAGAACAAATTAGATTCGAAAACGGAGAAAGTTCATTATTTTTAGTGAATACCCGTGAACGTAGCTTGATTGATGCACAAATAAAACTAGCTGAGATTAAAAGCAAATACGCAAAAGCTAAGGTTGAATTGCAATGGGCAAGTGGAATTAGACTTTTTTAATATGTTGGCTTAGAGATTGATTTTCCTTTTTTTTAGGTGTATTATTCATCCAGTTTTTTAATCCAACCATTTTCGTAAAATCAAAATATTTTGTGCACAATTTATCTTCTTGTTAATCGCTCATAATGAGCGTACAGTAAGTACTTGCGTTTTGTGTATTTTGTGTTAGTTTCTTCTAAAAGGTGCATGTTATTTTGCATTTTTATTTGAATAGAAATACATGCTTACATCACTCACAATTATTAATTCTAAAGTTTATGGGAAGGCTGAAATTCGCTTTAATGATTGCGATAGTCTTCAGCTAGTTGGACCCAATAACATTGGTAAATCAACTTTAATATATGCACTTAATTTCCTGTTTATCATTGATGGAAATAAGATGACTTTCTCTGGAAATAGAAGAGGAGACAAAGACACTATTCACCATTATTTTCCAAATCCTAACCAAAGTTATATCGTTTTTGAAGTTTTCAAAAAATCATACTACTGCATACTCTTAAAGCGCGATGGTGAAGGAAATTTAGAATATTATAAATACCCTAGCGATTATAAAGAAAGTCATTTTGTGGATGCTGAAAAGCGCCTAATGAAATTTGATGAAGTGCAAGCCAATCTTGCCAAAGAAGGAATAGAATTGGAAGCTTTCAAAGACAAACGCGAAGTGTTCAACTTCGTTTACCAACGTGGCAGAAGAAACAATGGTGTTGTTTGGCTTGACGATAATGTAAAAAGTGACGGATTGAGCAACAATTTTTCTAAAATTTACAGGTACCTTATCAATACCAAATTGATAACCAATAAAAACCTTAAAGAGGCTTTGATTATTGCTGATAACAGAGAAAATGAAGTTCTGAACTTTAGTCAGAAAAACAAAAAAGACATTTATGATTTGCGTAAAATCAATAATGAAATTCGTAATTTAAGATCTGTTAAAAACGAATTTGATGATTTTAGAGAAATCGTAAGTCAATATTCTGCCAAGAATAAAATTATTAGTCAGTTGTATGCGGCTTTCACACAAAACTATGAGCATACTTTACCTAGCTTGCAGGGCCAATTGGTTGATAAGACACAATCAAGGTCTAAAATACATACTGAAATAAATGAGGATTTAAACCCTAAAAAATCTGACTTAAATAGAAAGATAGGAGGGAAGGTTGCCGAAATACAACATGAAGCTGAAAAGTTAAATGAAAAAGAAGCGGAGTTGTTTTCCATCAACTCTTTTGAACCTGAGAAAATATTGAACGAAAGCCTTGCCAATTTTGATAAAAAAAGGAAAGAAATTGAAAGCAGGTTAACCATGATTGATATCCAAAAACTAAAATCAAATCAAATTGAATTTAGGGTGATGGGCTTGAAAAATCAGGTGCAAAGTTTCGAAAATCAAATCAAAAACTACAGTGATTTATTGATTAATAAAATCAGTGGTAATAAGGACAATAGAAAGCTATTAAACGCCATTTTAAGTGAGCAAGTGAAGGCATTGCCTGGCAAGCAAGTAAAAAAAGCCATTCACAAAATAAGTGATACTTTGAAAATTTTTGATGGTGAGATTGACATATCAAAAAATATCATCCAAAAAGACTTTGAAAGCATTGAGGAAATCAAAGAAAAGTTAGATCAAGCAAAAGCTGAATTGAAAAGTCAAGAGCAATTGCTTGAAACGGTGAAAGACATGGAGAAATCCCAAGCGGATTTGCAGCAAATTTTGAATGAGATTGATACCATCAAAACCAAATTGCAAAAGATAAAAAGCAAGCCAAGCCTTGTTAAAAACATTGAGAAGCTAAAAGGTATAATCACTGAAATCAATACCCAAAAAGAACAGTTTGAGAATGAGTTGAAAGCCATCAGCAAAAAGATTGCACAAAAATCAAATGAACTGAACGAGATAAATGATGAGATTAAGAAACGTGGAGATAGGATTGCACAATTGCAAGACTTTAAACGCGAGCTTGAATCATTAGGATTGGTTGCAGATGAAGACTTTGAAAGCACTGAAGATTTGGATTTACTTTACAATAAAATCAAGTTGAACCAAAACGATAGGTTTACTTTAAAAATTAACAAAGACAATTTGTTTGAAAAGTTGAGGGATAAACTTCAATCAACTTTTGCGGATGAGCAAGATTTTATAAGGTATGTGGAAGAAGAGATTGCTTTGATTGATGATAAAGAGCGAAGCATACAATCCCTTTTAGAGAGCATCAGTACTCAGTTTGCAAACCCTGCCTACACTTTATTGAAACGCTATGATGAATTTAAAGAATTTATATATAATAAGTTCAACCATAAACTATCGCAAAGCCGTATCTCTGATATTGAGAGTTTATCCATCGAGTTGGTAGATAACAAAAAACTAGTTGAAGAGGTGAAAAAAATCAGCCAAATTCAGCAGGTGAAAGGCCAATTGATGTTTGAGTTTGACCATTCAGAAAACTTGAAAATTCTTGATGCTTATTTAGAAAGTGGCAAGAAAATAGATTTTGAAAATTTGTTTGATATCACCCTTCATTTGACTCGCAAAGGTTCAACCAAACCTGTTGATTTGAATGAACAGATTGAAAGTGATGGAACGGATAAAATGATTCGTTTGATGATTGTGATGAACATCATCAATCGTTTGGCTATAGCAGATGACGAGAACAGAATCGTATTGTTTATTGACGAGGTGGCAACCATTGATAAGCAAAATCGACCTGAATTGGTAAGGTTCTGTAGAGAGCATTATTTCATACCTATTTTTGCGGCCCCTGATGCGGTGGCAGGCTTTGGTAAGTATTACTTTATCTATCCTAATTCGGGTAAGATTAATGTGAATGAGAAAGTAAATGCCATGTATGGTGAGAGTAATAGTGTGGCGGTTAGATAATACGTTTAGATATGTTAAAAGCAGAACCAAAAACCATACTCAATTTTTTAGCTAACTATTTTGATAGCTTAAAAGATTTGTTTGATATACAATCTGAAGAGGGCATTATTCGTAAGGAGCAACTTATGCAAGTTCTCTCAGAAAGAAATGACGCTATCGAGGCTCAGTTGATAGATTATAAAATCATCCGCAAAATTGGAGATGATTTTGAGTTTAGAGATACCTATTTCAAATTATTTGAATTTATCTTGAATGAATTTAGACCTCTTCTGCCTGAAACCATTCAGAAATATGAGCAATCCATAGGTAAATTGTTCAGTAAAATACGAGAAGGTATCAAAGGTGATAACCTCATACTTAAAAATAGAATTGATGATTTAAACAACGAGATTAGGGAGTTTAGCGAGGCTGTAGAGAAAAACACCATCCGTTTATTAGCCGAAACAAGGGAGTTGAAATCAAATGTTGAGAAGCTTGATTATAAAGAAAAAGTGCGTAAGGCTAGCTTTTGGATTGATTATTATATCATACCTCTAAACAATATCCTTGATATTAACCATGCTGAAAGTATTACGAACAAACTCTTTGATATTTCGCAGTATGTAAACGTGCGCAGGCTCAATTTTAACGATGAGAACATTCGCTTGCAATTTGAAAAATTGTATAATTTCCTTGTGTTAACGAATGATAATTTGTTACGTCAGTCCAAATTATTAACTAATGAATTGTTGCCATTAATTGAACGAATCAGAACAGAATCAATCATTCTAACTGGTTGGATTGAGTTTTTAAAACAACCTTATAAATCAACTGTACCAAAAATATTTAAGCCTGAAAGGTATTATCCATACAGCAACGATATGTATCTAAATGCCAAAGAGTATTTAGAGCAATTTGTAATGGATGAAAATATTTTGGTCGAAGACCCTGTGGCCAATAGCGATAAATGGGTTTTTAACAAAGAACTTTATAAAGACAGAATGCTGCAACAATTGCCCATTGATAGTTTCTTTGATTGGTGTGGGCTGACCTTGAGAAGTGAATATAAAGACATTGAAACCGATAAGTTTTTTGCGCTGACCGGCTTGCTTTTTGAGGACGACATAACCTTAGAGTTAGATGAAAAAGAGCCAGACAGAAAGCTCATCAAAACCAGTCAAATGACATTACGTGTGCCAAAAATTAAGATATTGAAATATGGAATTTCCTAGATACCACAAAGACATCGTAAGCGATTTAATGGGAGGTAAGTTTATACTTGCTAGCGACCCAAAATTTGTTTCTCTCAAAGAGAGTGAAGATTTTTATGCCAAGTTTTTCAGAGAAAGCTTTGCATACGAACTTGAGGTGAAAACTGATTTTGCCTATATCCTTTCCTACGAAACAGGCGAACAATTGAGCCGAGATATTTGTCTTTTCTTTGCTGTTCTGAGTTTTGAGCTAGATAAGGATGGAAAGAATTTTTTGGAAGAAATTCAATATGCCGAGTTTGAAATGGATAAGATTGATGAATATTTTCACAATTCATCGTATTCAGAATTAATATTGAACAACAACCAAATGAAAGACAGCTTTAGCAGAAAGCAGTTCTTTACTACCTTGAATCGTAGGAATATCATAGAGAAAACGGCAGAGAACAAATTCACCTTTACCCAAGCATACAAAGTTTTTGTGGACTTTGCAGCAGACTTTGCCAAAGGAAAACTAAGTGTAGCTGGTGCTGACTAGAAAATCAGGGTTGTAAATTTTATGGACATCCTAGACTTTTCTGAGCCGTCAACAAATCATTGTGGTATATGAAAAAAGTCAGTTTTGGATTTTATTATTTTCGTACTTTCGCAGCATGATAAGTTGGTGGA
>RGVD01000069.1 GCA_010027395.1 Bacteroidota bacterium | reverse complement strand
GATACAGCTGAACCTACCGCGAGACATATTGAATTTGAAGCATATAAGGCACATCGAGAAGAGATGCCTGAAGGTATATCTTCTGCCCTACCATACATCATGCAGCTAACAGAAGCATTCAACATTCCAATTCTTATTAAACCCGGATTTGAAGCAGATGATATCATAGGAACACTTGCCAAAAAGGCCGAAATAGAAGGTTTTAAGGTGTACATGATGACCCCCGATAAAGATTTTGGGCAATTGGTTAGCGATAATATTTTCATATACAAACCTGCTCGCCTTGGCAATGATTTTGAAATCATGGGTGTGCCAGAAGTATTGAAGAAATGGGAAATTGAAAGGGTTGACCAAGTAATTGACATCTTGGGTATGTGGGGTGATGCAGTAGATAATATACCCGGAATTCCAGGCATTGGCGAGAAAACTGCCAAACTTTTGGTTCAAAAATACGGTAGCATGGAAGGTTTATACGAACATACCCATGAACTGAAAGGCAAGCAAAAAGAAAATGTAGAAAACAATAAAGAAAAGGCATTTCTTTCAAAGCGATTGGCCACTATTGATATTAATGTGCCTGTAGAATTTGATGAAAAATCGCTTGTATTAGACCCACCAAACAAGGAGGCTTGCGAAGAGCTATTTGCCAAACTTGAATTTAAAACCATGGCAACACGATTGTTTGGCAATCAAAACAATCAGAAGGCAGGAGAAACAGCCAAAGCAATACAAAATAGCCAACAACCTGCTCCAGCCTTTGATTTGTTTAACCCAGCACCCATTGCCGAAAAAACCAATTCAAGCAATTCAGAAACTAGTGAAGATGTTGAAGCAAGAATAAAAAACAATATAGAAAGTATAGCACATACGTATCACCTGATAGATTCGGATGAGAAATACATTGAGCTATTAGCAAAATTGCTTGCTCAAAAAGAAATTTGTTTTGATACTGAAACCACCGATTTAGAAACCTTAAATGCCGAAATAGTTGGCTTATCAATTTCGTTTAAAAACCACGAAGCATATTATATTCCTTTTCCTTCTGAGCAAAATGAAGCCAAGAGAATTTTAGATTTTTTTAAACCAGTATTTGAAGATGAAAACATTTGCAAAATCGGACAGAACATTAAATACGATTTAGGCATTTTAAAACAATACGATATCAAACTGAAAGGCCCTTTGTTTGATACCATGCTAGCCCATTATTTAATTGAACCAGATATGCGTCACGGCATGGATTTTTTGAGCGAAATCTATTTGAATTATGAGCCTGTTTCTATCACCACATTGATAGGTAAAAAAGGAAAAGGCCAACTAAACATGCGTGATGTTGAAATTGGAAAAATAAAGGAATATGCAGCCGAAGATGCTGATATTACCTATCAATTAGCGCAAAAGTTAAAACCACAACTTACAGAGCGCAATGCACAAAAACTGTTTGATGAAATTGAATTACCGCTAATTGATGTGCTATCAAATATGGAACGCGAAGGGGTTCACATCAACAAAGAATTTTTAGATGAATATAGCAAATCATTAGAAACTGATTTGCAAGCATTAGAAAAACGTATTATTGAATTAGCTGGAGTTCCATTTAACATTGCCAGTCCAAAACAATTGGGTGAAGTTTTGTTTGATCATTTAAAACTTGATCCCAAAGCCAAAAAGACTAAAACAGGTCAGTACCAAACAGGTGAAGATGTATTACAAAAACTGAGTGAACATGAAATCATACAGCTGATTTTAGATGTACGTCAGTTTAGTAAATTAAAATCAACCTATGTAGATTCATTACCATTGCTTATCAACCCTAAAACTGGGCGTGTTCATACTTCTTTCAACCAAGCTGTAGCTGCCACGGGACGATTGTCTTCAACCAACCCTAACTTACAAAACATACCTATTCGCACAGATAAAGGAAAAGAAATTCGTAAAGCCTTTATTCCTCGCAATGATGATTATGTTTTGATGAGTGCCGATTATTCTCAGATTGAATTGCGCATTGTGGCTTCAATAGCCAAGGAAGATGCCATGATAGAAGCATTTAAAAATGATTTGGATATACATGCTGCAACAGCTGCCAAGGTATATGGAGTGCCTTTAGAAGAAGTTACATCTTCCCAAAGACGAAACGCAAAAGCCGTAAACTTTGGAATTATTTATGGTCAATCCGCTTTTGGATTAGCCGAGAATCTTGGTATACCTAGAAAAGAAGCTGCACAAATTATTGATGAATATTTCAAACAATATCCTCGTATTAAAAATTATATGAGTGATAGCATCAACTTTGCCAAGGAATATGGCTTTGTTCAAACCTTGCAAGGAAGAAGAAGGTATTTGCGAGATATTAATTCCGCTAACTTTACAGTGCGGGGTTTTGCAGAGCGAAATGCCATCAATGCGCCTATACAAGGAAGTGCAGCCGACATGATAAAAATGGCCATGATAAAAATCCATAAAAGAATGCAAAATTCTTCATCAGAAATACGACATTCGAAAATGATTTTGCAGGTTCACGATGAGCTTTTGTTTGACACACATAAAACTGAAGTGGATTTGTTGAAAAAACTGATTATTGAAGAAATGGAAAGTGCTATTCCCCTTGATGTTCCGGTGAGGGCAGAAGTAGGTGTAGGTACAAATTGGCTTGAAGCACATTAAGAATAAATAGAAGAATAGATTTGATAGAGACTATTTCAAAAGGTGTATTTACGGGAACCATTCTTACCATGTCTTTTGGTGCGGGTTTTTTTGCGCTCATTCAAACCAGCATAAACAGGGGCGTTAAGCAAGGTTTATTAGTAGCTTTAGGCACATTGCTTAGTGATATTTTCTATATTTTCATTTGCCTTTTTGCTACAAGCTTTGTTTCACAAGAATTACAAAAACTCGAAAATGAAATTCGCATTGTAGGTAGCATTGCCCTGGTAATAATGGGTGTTACAACTTATTTAAAACATCAAAAAGCAGAGAGTAATATAGACACCAATCAAACCAAACCTATTTTTTATGTACTGAAAGGATTTATGCTAAACAAGGTAAATCCTTTGATAATAGTCACTTGGTTGGGCATTGTTGCCTATGTTGAATCCTCTTTAAAATTTAGCAACAATGATATTGCCCTTTATTTTTTGAGTGTAATTTCAGCAATTATGTTTAATCAATTATTGATTTGTTATTCAGCCAGTAAATTAAAAAGAATTCTATCTGATAGTTTAATTACCAAATTGAATCACTTAGTAGGTATCATATTCATCATAGTGGCAGTTATTCTAATTCTACCACTTTTTCAATAACTCTGAAGAGCCTTATTTATCAAGGTGTTTCAGGATATATTTTCCTACAATATCAAATTCAATATTAACCTTGGTTCCTACTTTGAATGTATTAAAATTTGTATGCTCATAGGTATAAGGAATGATAGCTACACTAAACCAATCATCCTGGCAATCAACTACAGTGAGGCTTACACCATTGATACAAACAGAACCTTTTTGCACCAATAACTTTTGTTGTTTTGTATCATGCAACTTAAATCTAAATCGCCAACTGCCATTGGCATCTTCCACCAAATTACAAATAGCAGTATCATCCACATGACCTTGTACAATATGCCCATCAAACCTACCATGTGAAGGCATGCAGCGTTCAAGGTTAGCCTTATCTCCAAGCTGTAAATCACTTAAATTTGTTCTGCTCAGTGTTTCTTCAATAGCAGTTACTTTATATCTATCTTCATGTATTTCTACCACCGTTAAACATATACCATTATGAGCCACACTTTGGTCTACCTTTAATTCATGCGTAATGTTTGACGAAAACCAAAAATGGGTATTGGTTCCTTCGTTTTCTTTGGCAACTAAAACTGCCTGTGTTTCTATTATTCCTGTAAACAATTTTATTTATCTTATTACGGTTATCGATCCATGCATACTGCGTTTTCTGGTTCCATCTAAATACCTTTCATGAACATCGCATATATAAAAATATACTCCAACACTCACATCTTTTCCTGAATTTTGATCTTTGCCGCTCCAATTTATATCAGGATTTGTGGTGGTGAAAACCTCTTGCCCCCATCGGTTATATATAACCATATCAACCTTATCAACAAAGCGATAAGGGAAAGGCCTAAACAAATCATTAACATTGTCTGAACCAGGGCTAAAAACATTAGGAAGGGTGTAAGATGGACAATTGTCTATACAAAGTTTGTTCAATTTTGTGCTCTCGTTCCCATTGGTGTCAAGTGCTGTTAACACATAGCAACCAGCAATTGATAACCTCGCACGTTCACTGGTATCTTTATAAGTCCTTATGTTTTTGTCTATATTATCAACAAGTAATTTCAATGACGATTTATCGCTCTCAGCATAATACAATTTGAAGTTCATTATATCACTTCCACAGTCTGGTGGATATTGCCAATTAACAATTACCGAGCTAATGCTTGGATTATCACATGGTGACACCAAAACCATGGGTGGCGGGCATGGAGGAACTGTATCAATGGGTACACCACAAATAATTTGAGAATTGTTAAATAGTAATTGAGGAAGATATTTTTTATTATATGAACCTGTGCTCTTTATGTAGTAACAATATTCCTGCCCATTTATCAAATTCAAATCAGTATAACTTAATTTATCTGTAGTTGTTAATGAATCAAAAGTGGATGATAAAGGTAGCTTCCTATACAAGGTATATTGTTGATTTTCCCATGGCACATCAACGGCCCAATTTATCTTTATTCTTCTATCAGTATTGTACACAATAGCTTTTATTGATGCTGCATAAATACTCTCCTCCACAAACTTAAAACTGC
Organism: Bacteroidota bacterium; assembly: GCA_010027395.1. Taxonomy (GTDB): domain Bacteria; phylum Bacteroidota; class Bacteroidia; order UKL13-3; family UKL13-3; genus RGVD01. The sequence continues at coordinate 6,786 of RGVD01000069.1, read as the reverse complement.
CATTTTTTGTACAGTATATTTCTACCTTATAAAAATATTGGTCTGCACTAGTATTGATGTTGCTGTCAATAATACTTGTATCCGATAATTCGCTATAAGAATTATAAGTGAATACTTGACTTAAATTACTGAATGAACCAATTCCATTTACACTGCGTTTGATACGGTATTGATAAGGCGCAGGATACAAAGTGCTGTCCATTGAAATGGGTTTTAACCACCTCACATAAACACTTCCATTGCTTGCCTGCGTTTTCTCAACACTCACATTGGTAATAATGGGTTTGGTCCTTTCTATCATATTACAAACCTCAATACTTGCATAACTTTCGGCCACTTCATTAAAAACAAAACCTCCCTGATCGTTGGCAGGATTATAGGTTGCTGTAATTCGATAGCAATATCTTATGAGAGGCGATAATCCCTTCCCTTTTTCATTGTCGAAATACTGGGTAGAATTAAGACCCGGCAAGGAATCAATCAATACAAATCCTGCAGTTGGTGATACTCCAGTTTCGCATTTGTTAGGATTCCAATAAGATGAATCAACTCTTCTAAAAATCTTGTAAGCAGAAGCCCTCACACACGTATCGCGATTCCAAGTAAGAAGAATACCATTGCTATCCAATTTCGTTTTTAAATTGGTAGGAGCTGGACCAACCACCTTGATATTCCAGTTTTTCATGTCTACCAATGGAGTAGGTGATCCGTTATCAGCTGCTTTAAATATAGCATCAAATGGGCGATAACGAATAGAAGAACAGGCTGGTCTCCATTGAAATTGAAAGGTAAGAGGAGAACTACCAATTGGTATATTAGGCAAAACAATGGCTGGGCTATTGGGTTGCAAAAAGGGCCCACCATAATAAGATACAGTAAGCTTTTGGGTAGCATCAATATCCGTTACTATAATATTTTGCTGAAGCAGTTCTTTCGCATCAATACATGTAGCCGCCAATTGGGGCACTCTTGGAGGATTGTTATTACAATTGGTTATATAGATTTGCATATCCCTATCAACGTACCCAAATAAAACCCTTCTCCTATATTCATAAATACGTATTACAATATTGTAAATTCCAATAATGGTAGGAGCATCCCAAGTCAACTGCCCTGTTGCTTCATCAATACTAAAAGAACTAGATGAAAAGGGAGTAACATACTTAGGCATAGCAAAATTATGCTGAATTTGAGCAGCACGAATTTCGTATCTCAAACTATCTCCATCTGGGTCGTAAGCACCTGGGTTATGTGTAAATATCCGACCCACACAACCCTGGTCAATGGGCGGTACTGACAATATAGGTGATTGATTAAACCCTAATCCGCTATTCAAAGTCAAAACTGTTTCGACATAAAATGGGAACCTGTCCGTTTCTATTCCCGGATGATTGGCAATGCCTCCTACCCTGTTTTGATCAATGATACTAATAGTAAAAGTGGTATTGCCTTTGTAAGTATGATCTACCACATAGGTATTTCTTTGCACAGGAAAACCTGGGTAGCCAGGATCGCTAGGCAACAAAGCATTGTTCATTATTTCCACTTTCGACCTTTGCACCACTGCCGATTGGTTGTCGCCAAAATCCACTTTAATACTTTCCGTAAATTGATTCGCAGCTTGGGTTTGGTCTGTATATGTGAATATCGATATCCTATAGGTATTTTGACCAATCTGTTTATAGGTAATTTCACCTGCCCTATAATGTGTAGCAAAGGCTAGGTTTGAAAGGCAAAGCAATAGCAAAACAAATAATAATCTGCTTGCACTGTTTATTTGATATTTTGCTTTAAAATAAGTGATAGCCGTAAGTATTATCGAATGGCAAAATACAACAATAGAAAGGAAAAATTTACAAGCTAAAAAAAGAATTTGGCTTTGAAATAAATTTTACAGAATTGATATAAAAAAGCCTCAAGAAATACTCCTTAAGGCTTTTTAAATTTCATATAGTGTTAATTATACACCAGTATCGTGCATAGCACTTTCGTAAATGTATGGGTGACGAGTAGGATACAAATTAGCAGCTGCCAATGCTTTGAAAACTACAAATAAGAATCCACCTGCAAATAAGGCAAGGAAACCAATTTCCATTAAACCTACACCTTGGCTAGGAATTTCCATGATACCTAATGGGTATTCAGCATTTGGTGTAACAGCTAAATTCATCACACCTGGCATAACCATTAAATACACGTCATTCCAGTGTCCTATTAATATTAATGAACCCACAATAACACCAGAGATTGGGTTACGTTTAGCACCTCTACGCATGAATACGAAGAAAGGCACGATAAAGTTTAAGAAAATGTTAACATAGAAGTTACCTACATACGTTCCGAACATGCGGTTTTTGTAGTATTCAACCTCCTCCGGAATGTTGGCATACCAAATCAATAAGAACTGAGCTACCCACATGTAAGTCCAAAACACCGAGAAGGCAAACATGAATTTACCTAAATCGTGGTTATGGTCGTCATTAGCTATGTTCAAATAACCTTTACTACGCAAATACCAGGTAAATAAATATATAACACTAAGTGCACTTACCCAACCTGTAGCAAAGTTATAAATCCAGAAAATAGTAGAATACCAATGAGGATCAATACTCATCATCATGTCCCAAGTGAACATAGCGAAAGAGAATCCGAATATTACTAAATAAGCAGCTGATGTTTTAACATTTTTATTGAAGTTTAATAAACCACCCACTGAATCTTCGTTGATAGAATTTTTGCGAATAGTTCGTGCAAATAGAATCCAAATAGTAGTAAAACCTATAAGTCTAATAAGGAAAAAAGGTTTGTTTAAGTACCAACTTTTTCCGGCTAACACTTTATCAAAATTTGGGGAATTAGGATCCATGATGCCTTCATGAGCCCAATGGTACAAATAACCAATACCAAAAACAGACACCAAAATAATAACCAATGCGCCAAAAGGCATAAAGCTGCTCATGGCTTCAGGTATTCTTCTGATGGCCACATACCATCCAGCATTTGCTAATTGTGAGATGGTAACAAAAATGATGGCACAAGTAGCAATTAAGAAAAAGAAATAACCATCAATTAAAAGGTTACCCAACAATCTTTTGGTAACCAAATGGTGTAAATCATGTTCCCCTAATCCCTCAACATGTGGATGATAAGTTAAATAACCTATTAAGGCAAGCAATGCACCTACTATCATCAATCCAAATGCCCATTTTTTATTGGCACTTGTAATGATATATTTTTCTTCTCTTATTGTAATTTCTGAGTGTTCCATTGTGAATATTTTGCTATACTTAAACTATATTATTTTGCTGTTGAATCTGCAGAGGCTACTACAGTCGCTGCTGAACCTTTTAATGTATTTACATAATGTATAACCTGCCAAATTTGGTTAGGAGATAATACGGTACCATAAGCACCCATTAAATTTTTACCATATCTGATCGAGTAAAACATTTTACCTTCAGGTGTTGTGCGGATACGATCGCTATCATAGCTTGGTGGTGGTGGGTATTTTCCATCAACCACTATCGTTCCATCAGCTTTTCCTTCAGTTCCATGGCAAGGTGTACAATTTATATTATACAATCTTTTACCTTCAGCCACATTGTATACAGTAGCAGATATTGGGTTTTTCCAAGCAGCCGATGCTTCGTAGCCTTCAGCTGTTTTAGGCATTTCGTATTTTGCATAATCTAACTGTCCACGAGCAATTGTTCCTTTAACAGGCTCGCGCATATTTAAACCATTTGCGTTTATGGTATTTGGTTTATCTGCTTCTTGAGACAATGGCTCATAAGCAAAGGAGTGATACATATTTGGAGCATACTCAGAGCCAGGATTATCACCACCTGCTGAACATGATGCCAAAACAGCCATGCCTGATAAAACCAATATGCTATATATAAATTTCATTTTCATATTATCTTTCAAATTAATTTGTGTAACTTAACAAGCAACACATTTATATCAATCTTACTCTTCTTTCATCCTTTCACGAACTTCAATTGCGCCATTGGCAATCAATATCTTGTTCAACTCATCCAAATTTGTTTTACCTTCTATTACTTCCACAGCAACAACAAATCTGTCGTCAGTTACACGGATATCCATGATATCAGCATTTTTACCCCAAAACATTTTATTTACTACAAAAAAACAGCTTACCATTCCAAATGCAGTAAATAAAATACCTAATTCAAAAGTTATAGGAATGTAAGTTGGTATGTGTAAAAATGGCTTGCCACCAATATTGATTTGCCAATCGAAGTAACCAGTTGCAGCGAGAGATAATTTACTTCTTTTCACACCCATTACTCTATCCAAACCGTGGATTGCAAATGGAGAGTAAACATCAAAAACTTTAAATCCAGTATGGACTAATTTGCTGGTAGCGTCTAAAGTATGGTCAGGATCATCATAAATCCCTAGAATCAATTTTTTACTATTAGTGTCCATGTGTTAATTCTCCTTTCTCAACTTTTTCACCTTGTTTAACGGGGCCTTTTTCTAACATATCCGTATATTTCTTTTGAAGTTCTTTAGCATGCGGGGTCAATACAATACTTTTCAATTCAGCCATATTGATGGTTGGTAAAAATCGGCAGAATAAGAAGTAGAAAAAGAAAAACAGTCCGAATGAACCAATTAAGATACTTACCTCAACAATGGTTGGCGTGTACATTGACCAACTTGAAGGCAAGAAATCACGGTGAAGAGAGGTAACGATAATTACGAAACGCTCGAACCACATACCTATATTTACAATGATTGACAAAATAAAAATAAACCAAGGTGTAGTACGCGCCCATCTCAACCAAAATACTTGAGGAGCAATTAAGTTACAACTCATCATGGTCCAATATGCCCACCAGTATGGTCCAGTTGCTCTATTAATAAAAGCATATTGCTCATATTCAACTCCAGAGTAAGCAGCTACGAAGAACTCAGTAATGTATGCAATACCAACCATAGTACCCGTTACCATTACTACACGGCACATTGCATCCAAATGTTCAACTGTAATATAATCTTTTTGGTTTAACACCTCACGGCCAATTACCAATAGCGTTAACACCATACCAAATCCAGAGAAGATAGCACCTGCAACGAAATATGGAGGGAAAATGGTTGTATGCCAACCTGGTACCAATGAAGTAGCAAAGTCCATAGATACAATTGAGTGAACAGAAAGTACAAGTGGTGTAGAGATACCAGCTAAAATTAGACTGATCATTTCATATCTATGCCAAGTGCGAGTTGAACCTGTCCAACCCATAGCAAAAAATCCATACCAAAATTTACGTCCTTTAGTAATGGCTCTATCTCTTACAGTAGCAATATCAGGAATCAAACCTACATACCAAAACACCAATGAAACCGAGAAGTAGGTTGAAATCGCGAATACGTCCCAAACCAATGGTGAGTTAAAGTTAACCCATAAAGATCCAAAAGCATTTGGAAGTGGAATAGGCCAATAAGCCACCCACGGACGACCCATGTGCGAAACGATGAATGATGCCGCACAAATTACCGCAAAAATTGTCATCGCTTCTGCTGAGCGGTTAATACTCATACGCCATTTTTGACGGAATAATAAAAGTACCGCTGAAATCAATGTACCAGCGTGACCAATACCAACCCAAAATACGAAGTTGGTGATATCAAATGCCCAGCCTACTGTTTTGTTTAATCCCCAAGCTCCTAAACCAACCAACATGGTGTAGGTGGTGGCGAATATCCATACAGCTAATACAAGTGAGGAAATTCCAAAGCCTATCCACCAAGCTTTAGAAGGCTTATTTTCTAAAGGTCTTGTGATATCCGTTGTGATATCTTTGTAGGATTTGCCACCGGTAACTAATAAATCCCTAATGGGTGATTCGTATGACATAATTGTTCTCTATTATTTCTTCTTACTATTTAAAATTATTACTTATTGCCTTTTATACTATTCTATGAATGGTGTTCAACTGCAGTTTCTTCTTTTTTCTCTTCGTGTTTTTCTTCTTTACTATGAGCTGCTGCATGAGAGCCAGCAATAGCATCATCCACATTACGAACTTTGGTCAAGTATGCTACAGAAGGTTGTACATTGTACTCTTCTAATAACACATAACTTCTTTCGTTCTTGAATAATTTAGAAATTTCACTATTTTTATCATTCATATCTCCAAACACCAAAGCATCAGCAGGACATGATTGTTGACAAGCTGTTTTGATATCGCCATCCTTAATGATGCGGTTTTCAATTTTAGCTTTCAATTTACCAGCTTGAATACGTTGAACACAGAATGAACATTTTTCCATAACCCCACGTGAGCGTACTGTTACATCTGGGTTAATAACCATACGACCTAAATCGTTGTTCATATTGAAATCGAAATCGTCATTCGCACGGTATTTGAACCAGTTGAATCTACGAACTTTATATGGACAGTTGTTAGCGCAATAACGAGTTCCAACGCAACGGTTATATGCCATTTGGTTTAAACCTTCTGAACTATGAACGGTAGCTAATACTGGACAAACTGTTTCGCAAGGCGCGTGACCACAATGCTGGCACATCATTGGTTGGTATGTTACTCGAACATTTTCGTAATTAACATCGTCACCTTTTTTCGCTAATTCTTTTTCTTTAGTAGTAACTTCACCTTTGCTGTCTTTGAAGCTATAGTATCTATCGATACGAATCCAATGCATCTCACGACCACGGATAATTTCTTTGCGACCCACAACAGGTACATTGTTTTCTGCATTACAACTTACCACACAAGCACCACACCCGGTACA
>RGVD01000068.1 GCA_010027395.1 Bacteroidota bacterium | reverse complement strand
AAATCTTATTTCCGACTTCATTATTTTGTCAGTTTGGATAGCATTTTACTTTTATTTTAACATCAAATTCTTTATCAGTCTTTATTCAATATTAAACTACATTTGTTAAACATTGAATGAATAGGAAAGATTTTATAAAAGCTGCTTCCTTAATACCCTTATCCGCAATAAGTATGAATTTAAGTGACCTGAATAAAATAGCAAGCAATCTTGCTCATAGTAAACCCATGCCTGTTATGTTTATAGGTCATGGCAGCCCTATGAACGCAATTGAAGAAAATGAATTTGTAAAAAAATGGCGTAGCATCGGCCAGAAAATTCCTAAACCTCAAATGGTAATATGTGTATCTGCGCATTGGGAAACCAAAGGCACTTTTATTACAGCTATGGAGAAGCCTCGCACCATTAATGATTTTGGTGGATTTCCAAAAGCTTTGTTTGATGTGCAATACCCTGCACTTGGTAGCCCAACCTATGCCAAAGAAGTGCAACAGAATATCAAAAGTACCAACATTGATCTTGATGAAAAATGGGGATTAGACCACGGCACTTGGAGTATAATGAAGCACCTATATCCAAATGCGGATGTGCCCGTTTTGCAATTAAGCATAGATTATACCAAGCCTGCTAGTTATCATTATACATTGGCAAAGGAGTTGACCTCATTGCGACATAAAGGAATTCTCATTATTGGCAGTGGTAATATGGTACATAATTTAGGTATGGTGGCATGGGATAAAATGAATGAACCAGAATTTGGTTTTGATTGGGCCATTGAAATGAATACTAACTTCAAAAAACTTATTATGGATGGTAATCATGATGCGTTAATCCATTATGAAAACTTTGGAATGGTGGGACGAAAAGCCATTCCAAGCCCCGAGCATTATATTCCGCTATTGTATGCCTTGGCATTAAAGGAGAAAAATGATCCTGTAAGTTTCTTTAATGATAAAGTATTGCTAGGCTCTCTCACCATGACCTCGGTAATGATAGGTGCTGAGTAGCTTATTGCATTTGATTAATCTCTAACAAACACTCTTTGCATAGACAGTTATTGAAGTGGGATTGAATAAAAGCTTGCGCTTTTTCGGTCAAATGAATGTTGGCACATTGACATTCTGATATGTGAAGTGGTTTACATTCAAAAGGATTCCCGCAGCGTTCGCATTGTTTGATTTGATTTTGCAACTCCATGATTACTAATTTACAATTAGTCGTTTGGTAACAAAAGCTTCCTCTGTTTGTAGGCTAATAAAATACATTCCTTGCTTGTCAATTTGGATGGGATGCTCATTGATACCATCTCTCACTTCGGTTTCTGAAACGATGGAACCATCTACTTGACCTACTCTCAATATTCCTTTTTCTATGCTTTTATCAAATCGAATATTTAAGTTTTGATGGGTATTTATAGGATTTTGAAACTGAAACGAACTCTCTTTTTTAACATCGCTTATCCCATCAATTGCAAATTGATGTATAACACCTACGGCATCCAAGTCAAAGCCAGAGGAGCCAAAGGGCGTAGGCCAAGGATCATTAATTTTAATTCCTCTTGAATCTTGTTTAGCAAAGTTATTATCCATACTTCCCACCACGTCTACAATGCGTATATGGGTTATTTGATTGATATTGATGCTTGATAAAGGTAAGAATTCGTCCAAATCAAATGGGGTTCCATAATTGCCAATATATTTACCAGCTAAGTTATTAATTTTTGATGCGTCTATTCCACTAAACTGATCTATTTGCAGGCTTGTATCCGTATTAGAAATGGCATTAAATCTCACAAAATGATTACCATCAGAACTTACTTCAACAAAGGCTAACTCCAAATAAAATGCACCTGAACCAAAAGGAAATCCATTTTCGAAAACAGCAAAATCGTAACCAGGACCATTTTTGATAGGGTGATTAAAAGTTAAGATGGCTTCTCCCCCATCTCCTAAACTTACAATGCCATTTCCAGGTATTCCAGTAGCAGATTCTTCCGTGCCTGCATCTGCTTTACCTAGAGTGGTATCTGCTACATTTTGCCAACCACGCTTGATTGAGCAAGATTTCGCCCAATTAATAAAAACTGAACTATCCTTATGAATAGCTGTAGTTCCATCAGTTCCAACTTGCGGAGCAAACTGAGCTATAACAGCTAAGTTTAAAAAGCAGAATATGCAAGCCACTATTTTTTTCACTAGGAACTCTATTAATGTTTTTTCGTAAAATGAAGAAGCAATATTATGAATAATTAGGCATTGATTCGACTCTTTTTATACCTATTTTATTAAATAAAAAAGCCTTGACGATTTCTCACCAAGGCTTTTGAATGTCTGAATGATACTATCTTTCAATAAGTAATTTGCTAGTTCGAACCTTGTCGCCATCGTTGAATTCAAGCATATATATTCCTTTGTTTAAGTTAGCTATGCTCATTACGTTTTTATTCAAGCCTTCAACACCTTCAAAAGTGTTTGTTAAAACTAATTTGCCAGTGATATCATACACCCTTAGCTCTACTATTTTATTGCTAGATAAGGTGTAGTCAACATTTATTTCGTTTTGAGCTGGGTTAGGAAAAACAGTATAATTACTTTCTGATTTTGAAATCTCAGGTGCACTCATTCTAAAAGCCACATTACTGATATTGGCAATTAATGAATAGCAACTTGAAGTACTAAAAGCACTATTGTACCCAATTACTTTCACAAAGTAGGTTCCTACAGAACCGTTATTATATTTTAGTGTTTCAGAGGCTGCTCCAGCAGTTAAAGATGAAGATAATAAAGTTCCAGATGAATTATATAAATATAAATCATAATCAGCTGGAAGGTTATCCAACACTACTTGAATGTTTTTAGCAGCATTGGTATTGCTAAAACTAAACCAATCAATATCTGTACTTGTTCCAATTTTAGCAGTTATGGATGCTGCAGTAGTGATTGGTTTAGCTGCAGACTGCGTTTCATTAGCTTCATAAATATCATTACATGTAGAATTTGCATTGGTTGTAAATGTGGCTGCTGAAGTCATAGGGCTTAATAAGCTACTTGAACAAACTGTTTGAACTTTATAACTATAAGTTGTTCCTGCTGTTAAACCCGTCATTATATATGTATTTGTGATACTTGCAACTAAAGTATAAGTTGTAGCGGTAGATGATTTATATTGTACTTTATAAGCTTGAGCTCCTGATACCGCTGCCCATGTAATGGTTGCACTATTTGCTGTAATGCCTGAAACTGCAGCTCCCGATGGAGTAATACAGCCCGTTGCAGCAGAGGTTGTAAATGTTGAAGCAGTTGATAATGCACTTGACAAACCATTTGAGCAAACAGTCTGCACTTGATAAGTATAAACAGTAGAGGCTACTAAACCTGTTATACTAAGGCTGTTTGTAGAACTAGTAATTGTTGTAAATGTTGCAGCGGCCGATGTTTTGTACTGCACATTATAGCTAGCTGCTCCTGAAACAGCAGTCCAAGAAACAGTTGCCGCAGTTGCAGAAATTCCCGAAACAGAAATTCCCACAGGGGTTGCACAAATAGCTGCTGCAGAGGTTGTAAAGCTTGCTGACGCAGATAGGGCGCTAGATATGGCACTAGAACAAACGGTTTGTACTTGATAGGTATAAACTGTGGAAGCGGCTAATCCAGTCAAACTAATAGAATTTGTAGGACTTGTAACACTGGTAAAAGCAGCAGCTGCATTGGTTTTATATTGAATGTTATAACTAGCTGCACCTGTCACAGCTATCCATGAAATAGTAGCAGCCGATGCGCTTAAACCTGATAAAGAAATTCCAGTTGGGGTTGCACATGTAGGTAATGCTAAAGTTGTAAAGTTGGCCTGTGTTGACCATGAACTCGACAAAGCACTAGTACATACAGTTTGTATTTGATATGTATAAGCAGTATTGGCTGATAGACCGGTTAAAGTTATTGTATTTGTTACACTAGATAAACTTGTATAGGTAGTTGATGCATTTGTTTTATATTGAATATTATAGCTTGAAGCACCTGGAATTGCGGCCCAAGAAATAACAGCGCTACTAGTTGTTATTGCAGATGAAGCAACACTTGTTGGAGTGGTACATACTGAAGCAGCTATTGTTGTAAAGGTTCCAACACTTGAATATGGGCTAGATAATGTATTAGAACAAACCGTTTGAACTTTATAACTATATGCTGTTGCTGCTGATAAGCCAGTCAAACTAATTGAATTAGTGGTACTAGATATGCCTGTAAAAGCTGATGCTGCACTCGTTTTATATTGCACTAAATAGCTTGAAGCACCTGACACTGCTGTCCATGAAACTGTAGCCGATGAGGTGGTGACAGAAGCAGAAGCAAGACCAATTGGAACCGCGCAAACAGCAGTGGCTATGGTTGTAAATGTGCTTGAAGTTGAGTATGCGCTCATCCCCCCACTACAAACTGTTTGGACTTGATATGTATAGGCAGTATTGGCACTTAATCCAGTTAAACTTAAAGAATTAGTTGAACTAGTAAGGGTAGTGAATGTAGCACTTGTAGACGTTTTGTACTGGATGTTGTAATAGTGAGGTTCTTGCACCGCCTGTGGCGAACAATGAATTCATTCTTGCAGCTTGACCAGCAGAGAACATATTCATACAAGCATCATCAACATAATCCATGTAGTTCATGAACATGTCGCTCGTATTGCTGCATGATGCATGAGGGTAAGCTGGACAGCCGTAATTTTCAGCACCTTGGTTTGGCGTATCTCCAACGTTGTCGGATCCTGTACAAGCGCCATTATCATCACCCCAAATATGATTTAGGTTCAACCAATGTCCAACCTCATGGGTGGCGGTTCTGCCTTTATTATAAGGTGCTGCAGCAGTACCTGTATTTCCAAATGCAGTTACATTAATAACAACACCATCCGTTAAAGCAGAGCCACTTCCAGGAAATTGAGCATAACCCAATAAGCCTCCACCTAATGGACAAACCCATAAATTAAGATAAGAGCCACTAGCCCATGCATCATCTCCACCTTTTATTGAATACTTCACATAATCATTGGTAGTAAAACTGGTTATAGTAGTTTGTTTGCGAACTATTCCATTGGTTGCATTTCCAGCTGGGTCTCTTTTTGCCAACACAAATTCTATTTTACAATCAGCAGCTAATGACTTGAAAAGCGCGGGAACCTTGGCCGTATCAGCATTCATCTTTGTATAATCAGCATTTAAAATATCAATTTGTGATTGAATTTGAGCCTGTGAAATATTTTGTGTGCTTGTGTTGTAGACCACATGCACAACCACTGGAATTGTAACAATTGCTGCAGTTGATTTATTAAGTGAATTTTGATAAGCTTGTGTGTGTGATTCAATGTTTTGTCTTCTTTGAATGATACTTGGATCTGATTGAATTTGGGTGTTTAAATAATCAACTGTTCCACATATACGTTGGGCACCTGCATTAAAGTTCGTGAGTAAAAATACCCCAATAAATGCAATTTTAGTAAAGACAGTAAATTTTTGTTTCATAACTTAAAAAAATATTGGATGGCAATGTAAAATTAAATAATCTAAAAATAATGTTAACTTTCTGCTTTCGAACAAAATAAATAAAAACAATTATCTGCTTGAGCAGCATATAAAGCAATTAGGAGCCATTGTTAGTTAGAGTTCGACAAAAATCTTATTTGCACATATTCGACAATGTGATCAATCTCCTTGTCACTTAATTTAGGGTTTGCAGGCATTGCTAAATTAAACTCTATTCCATTCACAACTATACTACCTATCATTCCATATTTAATGATGCCGAATAACGCCTTTGGATTATTTTTTAAAAAATCAGCATTTTTCAATGGTGGATACAATTTCACAAAACCACTTCCATCCGATTGATGGCAATTGGCACACATTCGCTCATACAACTCCAAACCATGATTGGCATTGGCTCTGCTTTGGGCCTGCTTCTCATCCGCACATGAATATAGTAGCGAATAAAAAACAAAACAAAGTATAACTAGAAACTTATTCTTTTTCATGCAAAAGTGTTGTTATGTCCAATATCAATTGAGAGGTAGCACTTTCAACAGTTCCATCATAGATGCCTCTCACTCTTCGTTTTTTATCAACCAAAATAAGTCCTCCGCTATGCACATAACCTCCTGGTTCTAGCGAATCGGCAATGGCAGTCGCGTAATAACCATGCTCAGCTAATTCATATATTTTCTCTCTATCGCCTGTTAAAAACTGCCATTGTTTGCTGTCAGCTCCCAAGCGGCTTGCAAAATCATGGAGCACTGAAACCGAATCATGCTCTGGGTCGATGGTATGGGACATGAACATTATTTCAGGATTGTCTTTAAATGTTTCATAAACCTTTAATAGGTTTTTCTTCATGCGGGGACAGATGGTAGGACAAGTTACAAAGAAAAAATCAGCCACATAGATTTTATCCTTTACTATGTTTTGATTTATTAACTTTCCATCTTGATTGGTAAACTCAAAATCAGGGACGCTTTGGTAAATGGTATCAGCCAGTTGTTTTCCATCTATGGTTTTCATCTCCACTTTTCTATCACCATATATGGGCAACTTGTTTTCGCCACAAGCCATAAACACAAACAACAAACTCAATATGCTAATTTTATTTTTCATACAAAATCCTTTCTGCTGATTGAATACTTTTAAATGTTATTTCATGAACTTCTGTTATCATATCTAATTGTTTTTGCAAATATCTTTCAGCCGTATCACTTTTTAAATCTGGTTCCTTGTATTGGTGCATCCAATCTAGCATAAGTCTATCTGCTTTATACAAGTCTGATGACAATTGCTGCAAAGTATCTCTATCAAAGGGTATATTCAAGCTATCCAATAAAACGTTTACCTTGCCTTTTAGTTTCAAAACATAAGCAGATTTCGACATGGCCTCATCATGTATCTTCATAATATCATCATTCAACTTTTCTGCAACACTGTTTTTCTTCTGCTCCCTACATGCAAAAATGAATAGCAGTAACACCAATATTCCAACTGTTTTTTTCATAATTCAATTCTAATAATGTACATGAAAATCAAAACTCTTTTCAGCTATGATATTGTTTGTATCCGTTGCAGAAACTTGTAATAAAAAATCAGCATAAGCATCCACTTTTATCTGATAAGTTGTATCAAGCAAATAGCTTTTCATGTGGGCAACATTAGGAAAAAAATCCATAACAGCGGAGCCGTTTTTAGTCAATTTCACATGACACTCTTTTAAAAACCAACTGTGGTTAATACCCAACTGAATATGAAGACTGCTATTATTATCACATTCAGCAGTGCTTGGCGAAATAATTATAATCTCAGGCTTTAGTTCCTCTTTGGTGTTTTTTATTTTGAACTCAGATGTCTGTACGCTTTTATTTCCATTATGATCCAGTGTGGTTAACACCAATTGCATATCTGCATCCATACTTACATAAGGAATGTAATACTCATTTATGCTTGCTGATTTCCCATCAGAGTGTCCGTTGTAAGTATAAACTGTTTTGTTTTCATTTACATTTTTCACTTCCAACATATAATCATGTAATTCAACTGCAGAACTGATATTTACCTTTAAATAAATGGTATCATCCTCAGTAAAACTTTGCTCTTTAGAGGGACTTATGAAATCAATTTGAGGTGGGCTTGTATTCTCAATGGTATTATCTTTTTGGCATCCTATGATGCTTAATATTACTAATGTTGAATATATAATTGTATTGAATTTTGTTCTTGTCATGTTAAAATAAATATAAAACTTGAAAGGTGATTCTTTGCTTGGTTTTCACTAAACCTTCATTTAAATTCTCGCTTATGGGTAAGGCTAACAGCCCACCAACAGCCCATTTTCTGAAATATACATCAAAACCTGTGGCAGCATACATGCCAGTTCCTCCCGTGTATTTTTGAACTACCTTATCTTGAATATCCTTTTCAGCATATTCCATCATCATACCGATATGCGGTAAAATGGAACTCATTCGCATTTTTTTCCAATAGAAAAAACGCATACTAGATGTCAATCGGTTACCAAACTGATAATTAGTATTACTAGAATTAAGTCTATAATTAGCATCCACATTCACACCCACTTGCTTATAGCGAGCGGTATAAATGGCATTAAACAAATAGTCCCAAGTGCCAGTACCAATTTGCAAACTAGGTATGCCATTGTTATCAAATTTACCCGTTGGTGCTTTTACTCCCCCTCCTATTGATAAACTATGCCTCCATGAAAAGCTTCCTGAATCACCTGTGTTTATAAGAATATAATTGGCCAAAACACTCATATCTGATAAACCATTGTTTTGGGTTGCATTACCTTCTTCTGCTTTAAGATTTACTTGATAAGGCACAAAAGCAAACAGTTGCAATCGCTTTGTTGGATAAAAGCGTCCCCATAACTCGCCTCTTTGCAACATATCCTTTGAGTTCGTTACTTGTCCACTCAGACTTGGAATATGCTTTGAATCAAAACTGAGATTACTATATCTTATACCTACAAAATGCTGTTTAAATTGAGGAAGAATACCGAAATAATTGGCATTGGCTGAACTGCCACAAACATCGCACGCGAGGCTTGACTTGGCAAAAAGCAAAAGTATAAACGAGATGCATGCCAGGCATACATCTCGTTTGTTAATATTAGTGTTTCTCATTTCCTGGATTTTTACACAATCCTACTATCTGATGGAACACATCATGCAGGCCACTCAAAGCTTTGATAATATCGGCATCTTTTGCCTTATCAGCTATCATTTTATCAAGCTTTTCAGCTCCTAAAACAAAATCAGCAACTGCTTTTTTGATGGCAGGTTTGTTAAATTCTAAAGGTGCTTTTGATTGAGCCAATTCTTTGGCTTTTTGAACCAATTCTTTGCTACGCTCTTTGATATGAAGTGAAGCAATCTCCAGATAATTCAGATGGTTTCGTGCCTCAACATAAGGCCCTACATGTATATTGCTGAATAATGAAAGCGGTCTAATAAATAATTTGATTTCTTTCAATCCTCATAAGTCTAGCCAATCAAACTATTGCTATAATTTGTTTGAAAGAATTTGCTCTATACAGGACTGCATAAACAATCATCTCGAACAATTATGTAAGAGAAAATATAGGAGCATTAAATTAACTAAGAAAAACTGGGTGGCTGAAAGATACTAGCCTGATGAATGAAGTTATAAGAATTGTTGTATGGTCTGTGTTTAGTGCTTATTTTAGAGTAACAAACAGATGTAATTTCAAAAAACACATGCTGATTAAACATGTCCTTTTCAATGCTCTTTAAATAAGCTGGTAATTTATTGTCTTGGGATTCCTCAGCCTTTTTTAGCTGTTTGTTTAAATAACAAGTCCCCTCGCAGCATGATTTTGGCTTGTCTTTATTTACACAAAGTTGAGAAGCGATATAGCTTTTATTGGCATAGTAATATCCTATAGCCCCTGCGCGAAGGGCCATTGGCGAGATAAAAGCCACAAGGAGAATGTATACCAAAATCTTTTTCAAGCGTTGCAAACATACAACATTGAACTTTTATAAAAAGACGATTTTTGTTATGAAATATTTGTGATTGTAGTAATAACCTACTATTCGTAGAGTTATCTGAGCGCTCTGCGAATTGTATTGAATTGCAGTGTCTCTGTCAAGGGCTAAGATGAACGAGTTGCAAACTCTTATTTCATTTTAAATCCTTACTATCTTTGGCTTGGCTTCAGACTAAGAATAATTATGGAAAATAGCCACCACAGATTCCCATGGTTTGCATACACAATTTGGCTTTACGCCCCTATCTCATCCAGAGAAAATTATGGAGTTGATGAAATAAATTCGACAAAAAAAGGGGCTCGATAATTCGAGCCCCTTTTTTATAATTATTCTTTTATTTAACTATTCATACTTGCCAAGAACTCTTCGTTGGTTCTGGTGTTTTTCATGTTTTTAAGCAACAAATTCATGGCCTCATCGGCATTCATATCCGCAATATGGTTGCGTAGCACCCAAATACGTTGAAGGGTTTGTTTGTCTAGCAACAAATCGTCTCTTCTTGTGCTTGAAGAAATAATATCAATAGCAGGGAATACACGTTTGTTAGCCAATTTACGGTCTAATTGTAATTCCATATTACCCGTACCTTTAAACTCTTCAAAGATTACCTCATCCATTTTGCTTCCTGTGTCTATCAAAGCAGTGGCTATGATGGTTAAAGAACCTCCATCTTCAATCTTACGAGCGGCTCCAAAGAAACGTTTAGGTTTGTGTAAGGCATTCGCATCCACACCACCTGACAAAATCTTTCCGCTAGCTGGTTGTGCTGTATTAAACGCACGAGCCATACGTGTGATTGAATCCATCAAAATAACCACATCATGACCACATTCTACAAGGCGTTTGGCTTTTTCAAGTACGATGTTCGACAAACGTACATGCTTTTCAGCAGGCTCATCAAAAGTACTTGCTACCACCTCTGCTCTTACACTACGTTGCATGTCTGTAACCTCCTCAGGACGCTCATCAATCAAAAGAATGATTAGATAAACTTCAGGGTGATTTTTAGCAATGGCATTGGCAATTTCTTTTAATAAAATGGTTTTACCTGTTTTAGGTTGAGCCACAATTAAACCACGTTGGCCTTTACCTATTGGAGCCAACATATCTATGATACGTGTTGAATAGGTAGCTGAATTATCAGCCAAGTTCAATTTCTCATCCGGAAACAATGGGGTTAAATGTTCGAAGGCTACCCTGTCTCTTATATCAGCAGGTTCTCTGCCATTAATTTTATCTATTTTAGTTAAAGCAAAATATTTCTCACCTTCTTTTGGAGGGCGTATAGCACCTTTCACGGTATCACCCGTTTTTAATCCAAATAACTTTATTTGCGAAGGAGATGCATATATATCATCAGGTGATGACATATAATTATAATCACTCGAGCGAAGGAAACCATACCCATCAGGCATCATTTCTAAAACACCTTCGCTGCTTACGATACCTTCTAATTCTTGGTATTGAGCTTGTGGTCTCTCAAAACGATTGGGCCTTCTTCTGTCCTGGAAATTTTCATTTTCGGCAGCAGGTTCATTGGGTCTTCTCTCAACAGGCGCTATATTTTCGATAGCTGGTTTTTCAACTAATTCAGGTGCTGGTTCATTAGAAGATACGTTCTCGTTTGTGAAATCAGCTTGAGAGTGTTGACTTACATCAACTAGTTCTTCAGTAACCTTTTCCTCTTTTGTTTTTCCTTCAACAAAAAGCTTTGGTTCCCGAGGTTCTCTCTTTTTTATTTCAACTTTTTCAGTAGCTTTAGTCTTTACAACTCTTGGTCTGCCTCTTTTTTTCTTAGAGGGATCATCATCTCCTTCGGTTGAGGCAGCAGCTTGTATTTCCAAGATTTTGTATATCAATTCTTGTTTTTCTAAGCCCTTTACATTGTCTAATTTAATGGTAGAGGCAATGTCTTGCAGCTCAGAAATGAGCATGTCGTTTAACGTAATAATGTCGTACATTAGTTTTTGTTCAAAATAAATTTTCGATTGTAAAACCCTTTATGCTTTCTTAAAAAATTGAGTTGAGAAAACTATGGGATTGTAACCTTGAATAAAATCAGAGCTGATTTTCTGTCGGCAAGTATAAGAATATTTTA
>RGVD01000067.1 GCA_010027395.1 Bacteroidota bacterium | reverse complement strand
AAAATAAGAGGCCTTGCATGGCTAATATCATCAGCATATAAAAAGCTAGCATTCAAGTTGGCTGAAAAGTTTTTATTTATTTGATAATTGAATAATAATTCGGATCCATATATAACTGCATTGGTTTGGCTCCATTCAAACAATGGGAAAGAACCTCTGAAATTGGTAACAATGGTTTTTGTGGGTAAGCGATAAATAAAATTGTCCATGTAGTTTCTGAACAAATTGAATTCCGATTGCCATTTTTCATTTTGGTGTTTAATACCAATCTCAAAATTATAGCTGCGTTCAGCTTGAAGATTTGCATTTCCTGCATATAATTCATTGATGCTTGGTGGTCGCCACGCACTGCTTGCATTGCTGCTTAGCTTCCATTCTGAATTTAGCTGATAAGATAAACCAACCGCAAAGCTTATGTTTTGATAGGATAAATCATTTGAAAGTACTTGGTTGTTTTGATTGATATATCTTGTTTGATTTCTGTTATCTAACCTACATCCTAATTCAGCATACCATCTTTTTTTCGAAAACTTACTAATAGCATAAGCACCATAGGTATTGGCAATGAAATTGGGTATAAAGAATTGTTTACCTACTGCATAGTTCCCTTGATACATCCATGAAGCTCCGAGGGTATGGCTCCAATTATGTTGGGTTTGTGTCTCAAACTTCAAATCATTTTGCCAACTTGTT
The DNA here is from genome assembly GCA_010027395.1 of Bacteroidota bacterium. Taxonomy (GTDB): domain Bacteria; phylum Bacteroidota; class Bacteroidia; order UKL13-3; family UKL13-3; genus RGVD01. The sequence goes on along the minus strand of RGVD01000067.1, from coordinate 10,977 downwards.
AGAGTTAAATCATAAGCAGCAGAATTTTGGTTTACATTGTTGTTGTTCCAACTTACCAATACATCATATTCTTTACGGTTATTTATTTGTTGGCTCAAGATGTAACTTAGTTTACTTTTTGCAAATTGATAACTTAGCTTTAATGCATATACTTGATGGTTAACTTCTTGCTTTGGCCTTCCAATGCTATAACTGTATGGGCTTACAACCAATGGACTTCCATTGTTAATTACCCTTAGCAAATCAGTTTGGTTGTGAATATGCGAAGATTTAAGAATGCCAATCTCGCTTTGATAGTAACTTTGCGATGCTTCCATATTTAGTCTCTTAAATTGGTATTGCAAAGCTGTGGATAGATTAAGTTCATTGAAACCTGTATTGTTCATTACGTAATCAGCTGTTTGGGCATCACCTGCTTTTGTATAGCTTGCTTGGCTTCTCCATTTTAATGATTTTGCCTTTAGATGATTACCTTCTAGTAGTATGGAACTTGATAATTGTCTATTGTTACTAAATCCATTGGCCATCCATTCACCTTGAATGCCTTTGTTTTTAAGGTATTCTCGAGATGCTATTTTTACTACACCTCCGATAGCCTCTGCACCATACTGTATGCCAGATGCACCTTTTATTACATCCACTTTACCAATAGAAAAAGGGTCGATTTCTGGTCCATGATCTGCTCCCCATTGTTGGTCCTCTAAACGAATGTCGTTGTTTAAAGTAACTACCCTATTACTATGCATACCTCGGATAACGGGTTTGGCAATACCTGGCCCCGAGTTCAGTGAACTAACGCCTGCTATGCTTTTTAATAAGTCAACGAAATTCTGTCCTCTGTTTCTCTCAATATTTTCAATTTTTAGGACTGATTTGGAAGAAATAAAATTATCATCCTGCTGCCCCATAACAGTAAACTCGTGGAGGTGGTTTAACTCATTGGCTAATTGAATCTTTAGGCTAATATCTTTCTCAACCTTAATACGAATGTTGACAGGATGATAGCCTAAGTAAGCTATTTGTAAAGTGTAATTTCCTTTTTTGATATTGTTTATTTGAAAGTTCCCATTTTCATCTGTAAGTGCGCTTCGTTTTAGTTCCTTAATGTAAAGGCTCGCATAAGGCAATACGTGGGCATTGACACTATCACTCAATTGACCTGATATTGTATAATTGTTTAATTGCCCCGTTTGAGCTTTTGCAAAGTTTGCAAATACCCAATAAAGCAATAGGATTGCTGCTTTTTTCAATGTAATAAAATTAAGTAAAGTAAAGGTTTGAAAGATTCGAAATTGATTCGATGGCGATATTAAGCTATGCTGGGTGGACCTTTATTACTAATAAACTTATTGAAAATAAGTTCCTTTTGTGAATTACTAAAAAATAATGATTGGTTTAAGCTATGCAAAGAAACAAATGAGAATGCTTCTTTTAGGATATAATTTTTGGTGAAATGGAATTCACAACTGAAGCATTTTTCAATCGGTTTTCCCAAATGTGTTTTATGATGACATAAATCTGTCTTAAATTCTCCTTGACAGATTATTTCGTCCAATTCGCAGCTATGTTCAATGTTTTTGGTCTGTAACGCTACAAAATGCTCGCTTTCTATATGTTTATGAAAAGCATGAAAAGGCACTATGCTAAGCAAGAAACTCAGCAAAATCAAAAAAACAATATATGGAGAATTACGTTTGATGTTGTAAAATTGTTGTCTCAAATTAAGCACAATTACAATTAACACACTAAAATATTTTTATGAAAAGACCTGAACTACATGCAGCCACCGGAAATACAATTTCTTGCAAGGGTTGGATTCAAGAAGCTGCCTTGCGTATGTTGTATAATAATCTTGACCCAGATGTGGCCGAAAGACCTGAAGACCTTATTGTATATGGTGGTATTGGTAAAGCTGCTCGTAATTGGGAAAGCTTTGATTTGATAGTGAAGGCTTTGAAGGATTTAGAAGATGATGAAACACTGCTTGTTCAAAGCGGTAAGCCAGTTGGCATTCTTCCTACCCATAAAGACGCACCACGAGTGATTATTTCAAACAGTATGTTGGTTCCTAAGTGGGCCAATTGGGAAACATTTCATGAGCTGGATAAAAAAGGCTTGATGATGTATGGCCAAATGACCGCAGGAAGTTGGATTTATATTGGTTCCCAAGGAATAGTTCAAGGTACCTATGAAACTTTTGCTGAAGCGGCTCGTCAGCATTTTGGGGGAAGTTTGAAAGGTACATTAACTGTTACTGCAGGTCTTGGTGGAATGGGTGGCGCTCAGCCATTAGCTGTTACAATGTGTGATGGTGTTTGCCTAGCAGCTGAAATGGTGGAATGGCGTATCAAAAAACGTATCGAAACTCGCTACCTTGATGTGATGAGTCGTGATGTGGATGAAGCCATTGATATGGCTTTGAAAGCTAAGGCAGATGGACAAAGGTTGTCAATTGGTGTGGTGTGTAACGTGATTGATTTGTTGGAAAGACTAATTGAGCGAAACGTTACGCCAGATTTATTAACTGATCAAACTTCTGCTCATGACCCATTAAATGGTTATTATCCTGAAACATTAGCGGAGGATGTAGCTGATCACATGCGCAAAACCGAGCCTGGAAAATACATTAATATCTCACTTGATACCATGGCTCATCATGTGAAATTAATGTTAGAGTTACAAAAACGCGGAGCAATCACTTTTGATTATGGAAACAATTTAAGAGGTCAAGCAAAAGACCAAAGAGGTGTTGCAAATGCTTTTGATTTCCCTGGTTTTGTGCCAGCTTATATCCGCCCATTATTCTGTGAAGGTAAAGGTCCATTCCGCTGGGTAGCGCTAAGTGGTGACCCGAATGATATTTATGTAACTGATCAAGTGATGAAAGAATTATTCCCTGAGAATACATCTTTACATCGTTGGTTAGATATGGCTCGTGAACGCATTGCTTTCCAAGGCCTGCCTGCCCGTATTTGTTGGATAGGTCAGGGTGATAGAGAAAAGGCGGCATTGGCTTTTAATGAACTCGTAAGAACAGGTAAAGTAAAAGGACCAATTGTTATCGGAAGGGATCATTTGGATACAGGTTCTGTTGCATCGCCAAACCGCGAAACAGAAGCAATGAAAGATGGCAGTGATGCTGTGGCTGATTGGCCTATATTGAATGCCTTAATTAATACAGCTGGTGGTGCAAGTTGGGTTTCTATACACCATGGTGGTGGTGTAGGAATGGGCTACTCTATTCATGCAGGTATGGTTATTTTGGCTGATGGTACTGAAGATGCCGCTCGTAGATTGAAACGTGTGTTGCACAATGATCCTGCAATGGGTGTTATACGACATGCAGATGCGGGTTATGATATAGCTATAGATACAGCTCGCAAACATAGATTAGATATTAAAGAGCGATTGAAGGATAAGTAAAGAGCGAAATATTTAAACTAATTATTCCCGAAAATTGTCAGTTGAATTGACAAATTTCGGGAATTTTTATTTATACTTGTTCCATGAAAATTAAACGAATTGCAGAAGCACAAGTTGAAAAACTATTGAAGCAGTTTCCTGCTGTAGGGCTTGTTGGCCCACGTCAATGTGGGAAAACTACTGTGGCTCTTACCATTCAAAAGCAATTGAAAGCTAAGGCTGATTACTTTGATTTGGAAAGCCCTGCTGATTTAAGGAAGTTTAATGACATTGAATTTTTTCTAACACAACATCAAGATGCTAATTTAATTATTGATGAAGTGCAACGATTGCCCGATTTATTTCCGGTATTACGATCCGTTATTGATAAAAAGAAAAAAGCAGGTAGGTTTTTATTGTTGGGTTCTGCCACACCTGAGTTGGTTAAAGGTGCTTCTGAGTCATTAGCGGGTCGTATATATTACATCGAAGCATACCCATTTAATTTAACTGAGTTGCCAATTAAAAGTACTACACTTAATAAGCATTGGTTTCGAGGTGGCTTTCCAGATTCTTATATGGCTAAGAATGATGAAGCGCAATTTCTTTGGATGGATGGCTTTGCTCGCACTTTTGTTGAACGAGATTTAAATTCATTATTTGGTAGTTCATTTTCGCCACAAGTAATGTTTCGATTATGGAGAATGTTGGCTCATCATCATGCTGGTATTTGGAATGCCAACTCATTTGCAAAGGGTTTAGATATTAGTCAAACCACCACAAACCGATACTTAGACCACCTTGAAGGTGCCTACATGGTTAGAAAGTTGATGCCTTTTCATATTAATTCTAAGAAGCGATTAGTGAAAAGTCCAAAGGTATATATCCGTGATAGTGGCTTGTTACATTATTTATTAGATATTTATAATGTAAAAACATTATTCAATCATTCAGCTGTTGGCAATTCTTGGGAGGGCTATGTAATTGAACAAATCATTCAATTGTTGCCTCGTACCATTCAACCCTATTACTATAGAACACACGATGGAAGTGAGGTTGATTTGATTTTGGTTAAAGGTATTAAACCAATTGCTAGTATCGAAATCAAGTACTCCACTTCACCTTCTGTTTCTCGTGGTTTAACTGAAAGTATAAAGGATTTAGGCACTAAGCAAAATTTTATAGTTACTCCTTCATCGGATGATGCTTACGCAATTAATAAACAAGTGAAAGTCGTTGGATTGACAGCATTTTTGAGTGATATATTGCCTCTTATTTTAAGATAATTAATACCGATAATTGTCAGTTTAACTGACAATTATCGGTATTAATATTTATACCTTGTCAGGCATTATACTCAATCCAAATAGAGCAAAATCGTATTTAATTGGATCGTTTTTATCAAATCGTTTTAGGTTTTCTGTTAATTCTATTGCCGCTTTCCAATCGCTTTGTTCTCGTTGTAATAAACCTAGCTTAATTGCAGTTCTTTGTACGTGTAAGTCTAAAGGGCAAACCAATTGTGATGTTTTAATATTCTTCCAAATACCAAAGTCCACAGTGCTTTCATCCTTTCTAACCATCCATCGCAAATACATGCACAATCTCTTGCATGCTGAATTTTGATTGGGACTTGAAATATGTTTGAGTGTTCTTTTTGGAGATTCATCATTTGATTCAAATAAATGTCTAAAGCCACAAAGAGCCTTTTCAATATTCTTATCAGATAATTTTATATTTTGTGCAAATGCAGCCTCAAGACTATCGTTATTCTTGTACCATTTATTTAAAAAAGATACAAAGTACAATAAATCTGTATCGGTAAAGGTTCTATGTTTGAATCCTAACAGTCCTTTTAAGTCATTATCTTGATGATTCAGGATGAAATCGTATGGTCTATTCTCCATGCGATTAGATAATTCATTACATTTGTTTATGATCGTTTTACGTTGACCCCATGCAAACACTGAAGCAAACAAACCCATAATTTCAATGTCTTGTTTGAGGTTGAATTGATGCGGAATACAGATAGGATCATCTTCAATAAATGAAATTTGGTTGTATTTTTCAACTTGTATGTCTAAAAATGCTTTTAAACTGCTTGTTTTCACAGCTGCAATTTAAGAATTGCCATCTTTCAAATCTATTTTGTTTTTAGGTAACATTGTGTTTCATTTGAATACCAATCTGAAACATTAAATACAATGAAAATAAAACAATTCATGATGATTACAACATTAAGTGCAGGAGCTTTGATGTACAGTTGTTCGTCAAATCAAAACAAAGAACAAGGCAAAACTGAAAGTAGTTTTGAAGTTGAATGCGATCGATTTGCAGACTTGCAAGTTTTACGTTACGAAATACCCGGTTTTGAAGAACTAACCCCTCAGCAAAAAGAGTTGGCCTACTATTTATTCGAGGCAGCTAATGCAGGTCGTGATATTATTTATGACCAAAATAATAAGAATAATTTATTGGTGCGTAAAACCATTGAAGCCATATATGAGGACAATCCAAAGCATGAAGATAGCGATGATTGGAAAAAGTTTGAAGAGTATGCAAAACGCTTTTTCTTCTCAAATGGTATGCATCACCATTATTCTAATTTGAAATTTGTACCTGAATGTAGCTTTGAATTTTTCACTGAATTAATTAAGAAAACAGATGCTGCAAAACTTCCTTTAGGAGGCAAATCAGTTGATGAGTTTTTGGCAAGCATGAAGTCAATCATGTATGATATAAATTTTGAAGGAAAGAAGGTGGATTTGGCTTCAGGTATTGATAATGTGAAGGCCTCTGCCAATAATTTTTATGAAGGTGTAAGTCAAAAAGAAGTGGAGGATTACTATAATGCTCATATGAAAAAGGACGATGCAGAGCCTATTTCATGGGGATTAAATAGCAAGATGACTAAGGTGGATGGTAAGGTAATTGAGCAAGTTTGGAAAGTAGGAGGGATGTACTCTGCTTCTATTGAGAAAATTGTGTATTGGTTAGAAAAAGCTGTGAAAGTGGCTGAGAATGACAAGCAGAAAAAAGCACTTGAATTGTTAGTTGAATATTATAAAACAGGTGATTTGAAAAAATGGGATGAATACAATATTGCTTGGGTAGCAGATGTTGATTCTCGTTTGGATGTGGTGAATGGATTTATTGAAGTGTACGATGATGCCATAGGCAAACGTGCTAGCTACGAATCAGTGGTTTCAATAAAAGATATGGAAGCCACTAAGCGTATTGCAGCTATAGCTAAAGAGGCTCAATGGTTTGAAGACAATTCACCAATAGCTCCTGAGCATAAAAAGAAAGAAGTGAAAGGTATTACAGCAAAAGTAATCACCGTTATTCAAGAAGCCGGAGCCAGTGCTCAATCTACACCTATAGGAATCAATCTTCCAAATGCCAATTGGATTCGTCAAAAACATGGAAGTAAGTCAGTTTCATTAGGTAATATCGTTCATTCATACAATATAGTTGGAGCCAAGAGCCCTGTTTTAAAAGAGTTTGCTGAAAATGAAGCGCAAATTGCAAGAGCAAAAGAATTTGGTGCATTAGCAGGCGATTTGCATACAGATATGCATGAAGTAATTGGACATGCTAGCGGGCAAATAAATAAAGGTGTGGGTGATCCTGATCAAACGCTTAAAAACTATGCAAGTACATTAGAAGAAGCGCGTGCTGACTTGGTGGCTTTATACTATGTTTTAGACAAGAAGCTTGTAGACATGGGTGTTATGCCAAGTCTTGATTGTGGTAAAGCTGAGTATGATGGTTATATCATGAATGGTTTGATTACACAATTAACTCGTTTGAATGTAGGTGAAAACTTAGAAGAAGCTCACATGCGTAACCGTCAGTTGAATGCTAAATGGGCTTATGAAATGGGTAAAAAAGACAATGTGATAGAATTTGTGAAACGTGATGGTAAGACTTACGTAAAAGTTAACGATTATGAAAAGTTACGTAACTTATTTGGTCAATTGTTAAAAGAAATTCAACGAATCAAATCTGAAGGTGACTTCAAAGCTGCAACTGCATTGGTAGAAGGTTATGGTGTAAAGGTAGATCAAGAATTATTGAAAGAAGTGAAAGACCGTTTTAATAAACTTAATGTGGCTCCTTACAAAGGATTTATCCAACCAAAATTAACTGCTGTTATGGATGGAGATAAAGTGACTGATGTGAAAGTGGAGTATCCAAACAATTTCTTACAAAACCAATTGGAACTTGGCAAAAAATATGGTTTACTGCCAATAAAAAATTAGTGTCAAAAAAAATAGAGCCTTCTAAAAGGCTCTATTTTTTTTTCTTTATCATTATAATAATGTAAAATGTGAGCCATATCGTGAAAAGTTTTTTTTTCTTAAGTTTAATATTCATGTTCTCAATATCCTATGGACAGAAGCAACTATCCTTAGATACAACATACTATGAAAATGATGCTACTTATATCCGAAGTGGTATATTCTATAATGGATTTAGGCTTAAAAATAAAGAAAAAAACTACACAAACACTTTTGTTTTAATCAATAGTTATGGTGTTGGGATTACCAAGTTTATTGAGTTTAATGTTGCGGGAGTAGTTGTACCAATAAGTGGCGCAAATGGTTCAGGAATTGCCCCTATGATACTATTAATACCGAGATGTGGATTTGACTTAGGGTACTTACATCATTTTAGTGCTAGTGTTATGATATCGCCTTTTGCCTTTTCCTCTGATAAAGGACACTATGCTAATAAACAATTAGCATATACTTTTGGTACTCCTAAAAATAATATTGGTTTAATATACAGCAAAGATGATTTTACGAAATTTGGTTCTGAGTTTCTGTATTTCCAATATAGTTTTGGTGTTTTTAAATGGTTGAAAATCGGTGCTGAGCAAATCCTTATTGATAATTCATACTACGATAACTTTAACTTATACAATAGAGACAATAAAAAAGATTTTCTGACTCTGGCAAATTTCGTTTTCAGGTTTAAATTTAAAAACAAAGCTACACTTAGTATCGGCTTTTTAACAGATTATAGTCAATTTACAAATAACACTTTCGGTTACTTATCTTCAACAATAAGATTGAACAAAAGAACTACCAAGTGATGTGTGAGTATATTCTTTCTTAATAATTGCAAAGACGGTGGTTTAGCTTTTTTGCTACATTTATGTTGATTCAACAAATCTTTTAATTCGGCTTGTGTTAACAATATAAAAGAAAGATTTTCAAATAGCTAAACTTATTCAATTACTATTTCAAAGCCAATGCTTGATCTATCTTAAGTTTTAAATTAGCATAATGGGCTTTTGCCTCCTCCTTACTTCCTGATTTACAAAAATTCAATATTTGTTTTAATTGAGCCAAGGCTGCAGCTTGTGCTTGTGCATCATAAGCCCCTGACTTGAAAAGAGAAATTAATCTTTCAGTATAAAGCGTATGGAGATTTTGTCTAAAGGTGTTTGGATTAGATGCATCAGCGGCAAAACATGCTTTTGTTAAATCATTCATCATCTCTAAAACACTGTATTTATTGCCATAAAGCCTAGAGTCAGTCATTCTTTTCAATGTGGTTGCATTAAGTAAGTGAGATAGAATCATGCTTTGGTATGAAACAATTCGAGCATGAATTTTAGGGTCTTCATTGGTTCCAAAAAAGTTAAACCCTCTTCTTTGTGTTTGTAAATAGTTATACAAATCATTTTGAACTGCAAATGCATTTGGAGCAAAAACAAAATTACTTAAAGCCTCCATAGCTCTTTTCTGCTCTTTATATTCAACTGGAATTAATGGTTTGCTTGCTCCTGTTTGTCCTATAAAACTCCTGTCAACATATACACCACCAATATATCTTGAAATAACATTGACTTGGTTAAAATATTCACTTTGGGTCATTCCATATACCATGCGAAGTTCTTGATAGCTTTGGCCTGTTTTGCTGTATTTGTTTTTTAGTTTTCCGAAAAGTTGATTTGCTAATTTGATTCGATCAATTCCATATCCAATAGCATCGCCACTCATATCATTCACATTGATTCTAGGGTCAATACCACTGCCTGTTGAACGCATATCATCCGCATCATTACCAAAAATCAACAGTGTATCTGAAGAGCGGGAAAGTATTTTATCAATGCGCTCTTTTTCTTTATTCTCATCATTCAACCCTTGAGAATAACCAAACTCTATTGCCCATAAATCATATGGTCCTGGGCGTGTTGTGAAATAATCACCTTGTTTACTTTTATCTAAAGCTAAGTTCACTGCAGGATAGTCCATTACAGATGCTGTCAAACCAATTTTTCTAGTTAATTCTTTGTTATGAATAATTGCAGGTTTAAGCATTTGACTGGCTTTCATATTATGATTCAAACCCATGGTATGGCCCATTTCATGTAATACTAAATAGTATAATGATTGTTTGATATAGTCGCGTTTCTCAACATCGCTTATGTCATTAGCTTGTAATGCATTTAAACCAAACAATGAAGTTTGGTGAAGGTAGTTGCTGGCTTCACAATAGTTGTTAAATTTGATTGGATTAGGCTTAGCAAAACTAGTATTGGCATCAAATAGTTCTTCTTGCTTCAATCTATTTGTCACAAAAATATATTCCAACATGATATCAGCACCTAATATTTGCCCTGTTCTTGGGTCAACAAAACTAGGTCCATAACCTCCAAAAGGCGGCTGTGGAGAGCTAGTCCAACGTAATACATTATATCTTATATCACCCGCATCCCATGACGCAGTATCAGGTTGTTCTTTAATAATCACAGCATTTTTGAAACCTGCTTTTTCAAAAGCTAAATTCCATTTTTCACCTGCTTCTTTAATAGTTGTCCTAAATTCATGGGGTGTAGTGTTTTCAATCCACCACACAATAGGTTCAACAGGCTCTGATAATGCATCATTCGAATCTTTTTTTACCAGATTCCATCTATGTATTAAATCACGATAAGCTACTGCATTTGTTGTAGTCATATCTTCCACTTCTTCACTAAAATAGCCAATACGAGGGTCGTCAAAGCGCGGTTTGAAATTGTTTTTAGGTGCTTCAATTATTGAATGTTGCAAGAAAATACTAACAGCCCTTTCATCGGTAACTTCTTTGCCTCCGCCCACAGTAGGCATTGGATTATCATACACATATTCCACAACAATGTCTGTATTTTTTTCATAGTTTTTCAGACTTACAAACTTGGTTTTTTCGCGGCTAAGTCCGCCCAATGAGAACATTTGAAAACCTGGAGGCAATCCAAAGAATGGAGAAGGTTTAACTTGAGACATGCTTTCACTCAAGAATATTGAACTTGCATCAAGCAATATTTCACCTTTTTTAGCATCCTCAGCTACAATTTTTTGATTGACCAAAATAGCAGGACTAATATTGGCATTTGCAGCTTTGCTGACAGGATTATTTTTGTCGAAATAGAAGCCTGTATTTTGCACGATAAACTCGATTTTATCAAAATATCTTTTAATAGTGAATACTTTGTTATCTCTATAACTTCCTCTGAAATGACCTGCCGCCACTACACCATCTGCACTATATGAAAAATAGATATACTCTTTTTCAAGCTGT
>RGVD01000066.1 GCA_010027395.1 Bacteroidota bacterium | reverse complement strand
GTATCTCAACATGCACAAACACAGGGTTTACAAAGAGGTGTAGATATTTTAGTGGCTACTCCGGGTAGGTTAATAGACTTAATTAACCAAAGGTTTGTAAACATACAACACCTTAAAATATTTGTTTTGGATGAAGCAGATCGAATGCTTGATATGGGTTTCATACATGACGTAAAAAAAGTAATTGCTAAAATCCCCCAGAAGCGTCAGACTTTGTTTTTCTCAGCTACCATGCCATCTGAAATACAAAAATTGGCTAATACAATTTTGTCCAATCCTGCCAAAGTAGAGGTAACTCCAGTTTCAAGTACGGCTGATACTATTGAGCAAGCTGTTTATTTTGTGGACAAAGACAATAAAAGACACTTGTTAAAACACTTATTAGAAGACCCTAAAATAAAAAGTGTATTGGTGTTTACCCGAACTAAACATGGTGCTGACAGGGTGGTGAAAGATCTTGATAAAGTGGGTGTGAAAGCACAAGCAATCCATGGAAACAAATCACAGAATGCACGTCAAAATGCGCTTAATAATTTTAAAAATGGAACTACAAGGGTGCTTGTGGCTACTGATATTGCAGCACGAGGAATTGATGTAGACAATCTTTCTCATGTAATTAATTATGAGCTGCCAAATATCTCTGAAACCTATGTGCACCGAATAGGCAGAACAGGCCGTGCAGGCGCCAGTGGAATTGCCCTTTCATTCTGCGATGCCGAAGAAAAAGAGTTTTTACGAGATATTCATAAATTAATAGGTAAGACTGTTCCTGTTATTGATGAGCATCCTTTCCCTATGCAAAACCATTTTGTTGAAACCAAGAAAGCAGCCCCTGCTCGTACCCCAAGAAGAAGAACAGATGGAGCTGGAAATAACCAAGGAAATAGAGCCCCGCAAGGAAATAGAACGACCAAACCAAACAACAATTTTAGAAGAAAAACCTCTAACTAAGAGAATAACAAGATAAATGATGCCTCAGGAAAAGCATTAGGATTTATCTTTTTTATTTCGAGTTTTGTTCAAATAAGTTTTTACGGTGTAAATTTTTAGAAAAATTTACACCCACATTTAACTAATCTTGCAGATAAATTTAAAAATCTTGCAAAATAAAGTAAGTAAATATTTTCAATCTAACGAAATAAAAGAAAAATTTACTCAAGTTTTAAAACAAGGATTAAGTCCAAGAAAACTAGCTATTACCTTTAGTTTAGGATTTATTCTTAGTATTTTTCCAATGATTGGTACAACCACAGCATTGACCCTTTTATTCGCATATTGGTTTCGCTTAAACTACTTTTTAATTCAAATGATTAATTGGTTAGCAGCTCCATTATGTTTGGCACTTATGATTCCATTTACTCATTTAGGACAGGATATTTTTGGTGCTGAAGAAAGCAGTATAAGTATTGATGAATTGATGAGGGCTTTTGATAATGGCTTAATTCAAGGTTTCAGTCAAGTATTGCAATATCAATTATATGCTATTTTAGGTTGGGTTTTTATTGCAATACCAGGATTGTTTGTATTATATATTATTTGCTTCCAATTGATCAAATTATATTATTCAAAATTAAAAAAGATGAACATCTAAACTGCGGTGCCCATTTTTTCGTTTAATAGTCTAATGATTAAATTCAATTGCTCCTCTTTATCAATAAAGCTATTGTCAATCTCTATGGCATCATCAGCTTTTCGTAATGGGCTATCTTCTCGGTTACTATCAATGTAGTCGCGTTTTGTCAAGTTGGCAAGTACCTCTTCAAATGTTGTATTTTGACCTTTATCTTTCAACTCATTTAGCCTTCGCTGGGCTCTAATATTTGGTTCAGCGGTGATAAACAATTTTAATTCCGCTTCAGGAAAAACAACTGTACCTATATCACGCCCATCCATAACAATCCCTTTTTCGATTCCCATCGCTTGTTGTTGCTTTACAAGAAATCTTCGCACCTCACTTATTGAACTTACATCACTTACAGCGCTTGCTACACGTGGATTTACACGAATTACATCTTCCACATCTTCCCCATTCATCATGGTGATTTGGGATTGTGAGGCTTCATCAATCCTAAAATTGATGGTAATATCTTTTAAAGAATCGCTTACTAAATCTAAGTGGTGGAAATCTATTTGATTATGCAGAAAAAATAAAGTAACAGCCCTATACATGGCACCGGTATCCACATATCGGTAACCAATTTTGCGGGCTAAATCTTTTGCTATGGTGCTTTTGCCGCAGCTAGAAAACCCGTCAATGGCTATTATTATTTTCTTACTCATTCTTGTTTTTCTTCCTGTGAAAATCGTTGATATTGGTTGTAATCGAAAAATGATCTGTCGAACGATTTATCATATAATTGGCTCTAGCATAAGCTACGTTAAACTTACTCACCCTTAAACCAAAACCCCAGCTAAATCCTGAAAAACCTAAGTTGTCAACCAAACCCACTTCTCTTCTTCTTAAGTAATTATAACCAAATCTAAACATAAAAGTACGACTAAAAATGACTTCAGTGTTCACTATCAAATGACTTAATATTTCTTGCGTGATGCTGAAATCCTCTTGTATAGGCTCACCTGTTTCAAGGCTTACATTGCGATTGTTTCTATTGGCTATTTGATATAGGTTATTACCTAGGTTTTGCAAATTGTGTGCTATGAGCGAAATCCTAAGTGGGTTGTGCGCAAATTTCTTAGAAAAACCAAATTGCACATTAAGCGGCAGATTTTCGTAGTTGCCTTGCCTATATGCACTTAATTGGGTGCCAAGATTACTGATTACAGCCGTGTAAGTAGTAAGTTGTCGAGGGTTGTAATAACTAGCAGCCAAATCTACTGCCACACCGAATGAGTTATACGTTTCAAGATTTGAGTTGATTAATTTTAAACTGCCTCCATAATTTACCTTTTTTATTTTCTTTGAATAAGAAACGTGGTAACAATATTCGCCTGCAGTAAAAGTACCTTGAATCTGACCATCAGGTGTGGTTTTGGTGAAATTACCATAGCTGATGTATTGAATGCCCGCAGCAAATGTTCCATATTTATCTAAATGTTTTGCAAAGCCTGCATATCCTGAACCAATATCAGCAAACATTTTCACATAATTATAGCTGAGTTGATTGTTCATTTGCGGCATTAACATAGAAGGATTTTGATAGGCTACATTCAAATCACTATCATGAGAAGCAATAGCACTGCCTCCTAAAGCTGCAATTCTTGCATTGGCATATGAATTCAAAAACTGATAAGTACTATTACCCCCGAGACCCTGTGAGAAGGAGCTGAATGAGAAAATTATCAGTATTAAAAACAGAAGGTGCTTTTTCATGCAATGTAATTGGTCAAAAATATCTTTTAAACGCTATTTCATCAAATAAATTATTAAGCATTTTTCGAACACATGAAATTTGTAATAAAATAAGCTGATTCAAACTATAAAATGCTAAATCATTTAACCTAATCTATATTAATAAATAACAAATAGCCTTTCTCGATTAAATAAGATGGTATTATTTTAAGATGGAAATTTACCTGTACCAAATATGTATTTGAAGGTAATAAAAAACAGAAAACAATCATTTTCAAATTGACCAATTTTATTAAAATTAGTTTGTATTCTGTTGGTTATTGTAGGGTTAACTGATGCTCCCAATAAGCTTTGCCATAACTACAAAATATTTCAGATCCAGCCTTAATGTTTACTTTAGCTAACAGGCATATTTGGTTTTTATGATTGACAGTAATTAGGGCATTGTTTTTATAGGAAGAGCTTTGAACACCTTTAGCATCATTTGCATACTTAGCAAAACAATCAGTATACTTTGCATCCAATATTTTTCCATTGGGTAAATTCATGAAGAAATTGTCTTCCTTCGATTTAATTCTATTGCTTGCAGATTTCCTATGCAACAATTCACCTTTGAAAATAGAAATCAATTCGTTTTTGTGGATGGAAATGGCTGTAAACAAACCCTTGCCAGCACCTATAATTAATGATGTACTGATATATAAATATTCGGCTTCGTTTAAATTTAATTCATCAGGAAAGCTGTTGGAGTGTATGCTCATTGCGGAGCAAGGTATTCATTCCAACTAGTAATATGGTTATTTACTTTGCAACCACCAAGGTTTTCATCATTTGCTTATCTTCGCTTTGCACTTGGTAGTAATAGTTACCATTCTGCAATGACCTCACATCAAGGCTTACTTCATGCGTTCCTCTGCTATAGTTTGCCTCGTTAATGGTTAATATTTCTCGTCCTATTCCATCAAATAGTTTTATTTTCACATAACCTTCACTGCAAGCAAACCTTATGTTGGTTGATGTTGAAGCAGGATTAGGATAGTTTTCAATAAAACCAATTTCAGCTGATTTTACTTCGGCTAAACCGCTTGTATTTGCATTAACAAAGTTGAGTGTTTTGTATTGTTTTAATAATATGTTGTTGGTGTCTGTATCGCTCACCTCAAACCAATTCTTAAGTATAGTGGCGTAAATTTGTCTGAAATCAAATTGCATAGGAACATTATCATTTACAGATACACTTGATGGGATAATAGGATTTGTGCCATATATACCTCCATTTACCTTGCTTCCAAAAATGAACAAAGGAGCAGCTGCACCATGATCTGTTCCTAAACTTGCATTCGATTTTATACGTCTTCCAAATTCAGAAAAAGTCATACCCATTACACGGTCTTGCAAAGCAAATTGCTTAAGATCATCTTGAAAAGCATTGACAGCTTGTGATATCTTTTGAAGCAATGTCGCATGAGCGCCAGTCTCATTACCACCAGTGGCTGCCACTTGAACCGCGTGTGTATCAAACCCTCCTAAATTTACAACATACACCCTCGTTTTTAATCCACCTGCTATCAATTGTGCCACAATTTTTAACTGGTCTGCTAAAGAGTTTTGACCCGCAGTTGGGTAAAAAGTTGATTTGTTTGCAGGTGAATTTTTAGTAGCGGCTGATTTAATAGAACCCGAATAGGCTTGCGTTTGTTGAGCGACTAATCGAAGGTAAGTCAGCTCATGTCCGGCAGGAGTATTAGGGGCATTATCAACGGTACCGTTTACAAATTGATAAAAACTGCTAGGGTCTGTAATCGACATACCAAGCGAGACTGAATTTCCTTGTAATGAAGGTGAAACCAAGGCACCAATCTGTATAGCAGGAGGGTCAGGAAAATTTGTATTAGGATAATTGTTTGGGTAATTTGGATATTTCGTATCAAGATACCTTCCCATCCAACCTGTTTCAAGACTTTGGTTCGAATCTGCTCCTGTTAGCCAAATATCAGTGGCTCTAAAATGTGAAAAATCCGGATTTGGATAACCTACACTTTGCACAATCGACAACAATCCATTGTCATACATTCCTCTCATTTCACTCATGGCTGGATGTAATCCAGTGGCTGAGTTGCCGCTCAAAGAGAGCACCTTATTTTCTTGAATAAGAATATTTGAACGTGCGTTACTTAAATTGCTGTATTGGTCGATAGGTATTACGGTATTTAATCCATCATTTCCTCCATTTAATTGTATGAGTACAAATACACGATCTTCGTTTCCTGCTTTGTTTAGAAATTGCACCAATGGATTTTCGGCCAATGCTTTCACCGACCAACCATTAATAAATACCGGGCTTATTCCGGCCAATATACTTTTACCTAAAAAATCTCTTCTTTTCATAATCTATAATACTTATTTTGATTAACAAAGTTGATGTTCGGCTTGACCACATACATATTTAATTAAAGCCTGCAAGCGGGTGTTAACAGTTGACTTTTTGGTTGTATCAGTTGGTGCGGCTTTGTATGCATTCCATGCATCTGTCCAATAATGATCGCTCGATTGCCCTGAAAGAAGAAAAGAAGTTTTTAGTCCGTCTTTTATTGTTTGCGAAACATCAATTCCATAAAGCAATTTAGTTATTTGAGCAATTAAAGCATTTGGATCTTCAGGTGTATTAAACTGCTGAGCAAAGGCAATTAAATCAAATATCAACTTAAAGTTTTGTCTATTAAAACCAACATAATTAAGTCCATCACAAATTTGGTTGCGCTTTGGTAATGAATCGGAATTTATCCATAATTCATAATACTGTGGGTCTTCATAAAAAGCTGGCCATCCTGCTACATTGGGAGGATCTCCGATATCTTGTCCAAGCGTTAATCCTATTTGTTGCATATAAGCCCAATGGGTATAGGTTTGAAGAGGGTTAGTTCCATCTGGAAATTGCAAATTAAATTGCCTGCTCATACCTATTAAATAATCCATAGGTTGTTTAATGATGCATCCTTTATTTAAAACATCATAAAAATGCTCGCTTTTAAAGAGTTTACTTAATACGGGTGCAATTTGATAATTGTTATCTCTGAAAATTTTTGCCAAGGGTTGAATTACATTTAACTCAACTGTTTCGTCAATCACATAGTAAATAAAGTACCTATAAATTTTTCTGCAAATATATTTTGATACTTCCTCTTGAGTAAAAATCATATTTACTAAGTCGTTCAATTCCTGCGAACCTGCTGTTGCACCAGACCGTCCCGTAATAACTGTATTGTTATAAAATGAGGAAAATTGTTTGTTGCTTGTATCATGCTTGGTTGAGTCGAAAGTGGAAGCAATAGTTGTAGCATTATTTCTCCAGCCCGTCATAACTTTGGCTGCCATTTTCACATCATCTTCGGTATAATGGTTAGGTAAATCTTTGCCAACCGTAAACAATTCTTGCAACTCGCGACCAAAATTCTCATCAGGTGAGGTTTTGCTGTTTTGTTCGCCATTTAAATATACCAACATCGCAGGGTCTGTTGAAATGGCTTGCACCAGAGCTTTGAAGTCACCCAAACAATTTGTTCTTATTAGATTATTGTTTTTAAAAACATAGCGAGCATCTTTCACCACATTGGTTTCAGTGGCAAAATGATTATGCCAAAACAAGGTCATTTTTTCTCTGATGGTTCTATCTTGATTTAGCATCAAACCAATCCACCAAGCCTTGAATGACTGAATTCTAGCTGCATTTAAGTTGACATTATTCGAAGCATTTACCCAAGTTTGCCCATAAGGTACCTCCGTATCAGGAAAGTTGGCATTTGTACCATAATGATTTATTGGAAAACTGTTCTCAGTGGCATTAATATTTAGAATGTAATCAACAGCATCGTTCATGCTTTTGGTTTTGAAGAAATCAACATCTGATTTTTTAACACCAAATAAAGTTCGTCTGCACAAATGCAGAATTTCTGATTCTCCAAACGAACCTTTGTATTCGCTCAAACCCGTGGAAGCTTTTCCTAACTGAGTAGGCAAGGTTTTATTTGAATAATCTACATAGCCCTGGTTTGATGAATTTGAATCATCAGAAAGCAAAGCTGAAGCGGCCTCGTTAAGGAATTGCCTGCGTTTAAGTTTCGACATACGCTTTTGAATTTTATCTATGAGCAAGATAAAACAAAATAGTTTAATATGTCGGAATAATAAATTTACTACATTACAGGTCTTTCAGTTTTATTATCTCTTTCGATCTAATTCCTTTTTCAGTCTGTTCAACAATGCAAGCTTCATGAAAAGGATCATGCTCAAAATATAAAATGTAATTTTTTTCTGCAGCCATTTTCAATATTCTTTGCTTTTCTATCATGGTGTCAAGTGGTCGAACATCGTATCCCATCACATAGGCTGTGGGTATATGGGCCATAGTTGGAATAACGTCTGCTAAATAAATGACTTTCGAATTTTTAAAAGGGATGATTGGATGAATCATATTGTTAGTATGTCCGTTTGAATGCAACAATTCTATTTCTGGATGAAACATTTCTCCTTGCTTTAATAGTCTTAACTGACCACTCTCTTGCATAGGAATTATGTTATCATTTAGAAAACTAGCTTTCTCTCTTGGGTTGGGTGATTGACTTTCATTCCAATGTTTTTCATCAACCCAATAGGTGGCATTCTTAAAAGTAGTTCTAAATTTTGTCTTATCATTATTCCAACTAATACCCCCACCACAATGGTCAAAATGCAAATGCGACAGCACTACATCGGTTATATCATCGGTGGAAAATCCATATGCTTTAAGTGATTTCTCAAGGGTATCATCACCGTGTAAAAAATAGTGAGAAAAGAATTTCGAGTCTTGTTTCTCTCCTATTCCGTTATCAATTAATATCAATCTTTTTCCATCTTGAATGAGCAGGCATCGCATCGCCAATTGAATCATGTTATTCTCATCTGCCGGATTGAGTTTATGCCAAATACTTTTAGGCACCACGCCAAACATAGCGCCTCCATCCAACTTAAAATAACCTGTATTTATGGTAAATAATTGCATATTATTTTTTATTCAATAATACTCATTTGAAGTAATTAATAAAATGAATGACTTAAAAATCGGTGTATTTAGTATGAAATGTAGTTTGATCTATGTCGCAAAGCGAAAACTACCTAATCTAATTTAATTTGTTTAATTGGCCTCTGCTTATTTTCCTGATAATCTATATAATATAGAAAATGCATGATACCAGAAACTAAATTCCTATGGGTAGTTTGAATTATTGTAATTAGGCCGTACATAGTGTAAATGGATTAATTATTGTTTCCTATGGTTGTATAGACGAATGTAAAAATCATTTCGTTTCAAACAAATCCTTTTTTTGTTAAAAAGGTTTTCTGCCTGATTATCAGACATAGTAATTTAGGTAGTTTGACTTGAATTTTTGTTTAATTGCTTCACGTTGGATTCAAACTCTCCAATAATTTTTAACAAGACCTTCACAAGGCTTGTATGGGTGTAATGTGCAATGGTTATTATTGTTTTCATAAGTAAATTAAAACTACCGCCTTTTAAGCGGTAGTTTCTGAGTTAAGAGGTCATTACATGAACAACCTCAATGTTTTTGATAATGCTTTTATCGTATTTAATACAACAAATTGGGCATTAACGATTAGTCCGTACATAACCTTTTTTTAATTTTAAGGGTTAAACATTTTTTTTATCTTTATCCCGTAGGTATGAAGATTTACTCTTTGCTATCTTAAATCATACCTAAAATGCATATAAATAATATTCAAGCACTTAATTGAAATTAAACACCTATTTATTTCCCATAATAGTGCAAGTCAACCCAAATTGAAATGGCATTATCTAATCAATAATTATATTGCGTGACAAATACTTAAAAGATGCCATTAAACGAATATTATAAACACACTGTTGCCGAACGATTAATGCGTTATGTGCGAATAGATACAACTGCTGACCCTGATTCAGATACACAACCTTCGAGCATGAAGCAAAAAGATCTGAGCAGGCTGCTTGTTGAAGAACTAAAGCAAATAGGCATCCTTGATGCCGAACTGGATGAGTATGGTTATGTGTATGCTACCATTGAAGCCAATTCAGAAAATGAAACTCCCGTTATTTGTTTTTGCTCTCATGTCGATACTGCCCCTGATTGCAGCGGAACTGATGTAAAACCAATATTACATAAAGCCTGGGACGGTACTGATATAGTTTTACCTGATGACAACACAGTTATTATTTCTTGTCAAAAGCACCCTTACTTATCAGAACGCATTGGTGATGATATTATCACAGCTAGTGGCAAAACTTTGCTAGGTGCAGATGATAAAGCAGGTGTGGCTATCATCATGGATTTTGCTAATTACATTTTACGACATCCTGAAGTTAAACATGGTAAAATCCGTATATTGTTTACACCTGATGAAGAAATTGGAAGAGGTGTTAATAAGGTGGATATGCAAAAGTTAAATGCTGATTTTGGTTACACCCTTGATGGTGGCGAAAGGGGAATGTTAGAAGGTGAAAGCTTTTCGGCTGACGCTTGCACCATAACATTTACAGGTGTTAGCGCTCATCCCGGATATGCGAAAAATAAAATGGTGAATGCCCAAAAAGTGGCGGCCTATTTTATGGGTTTATTACCAAGTGATACGTGGTGTCCTGAAGCTACAGAAGGCTATGAAGGCTTTGTTCACCCCGTTCATACCCAAGGAGGATTAGAACAATGTTCAGTTCATTTTATAGTAAGAGATTTTGAAACATCAAACCTTTCATTATATGAAAACAGGTTGGCCAATTTAGCAAAAAAAGCCGTTGATAAATTTCCTGGTGCCACCTTCGATATGAAGGTAGTAGAGCAATATCGAAATATGAAAGAGATGTTAGACCAATTCCCTCAGGTGATGGCAAATGCGGGTGAAGCATATAAAAGATCTGGAATTGAACCTGAAATTATGAATATACGTGGGGGAACAGATGGCTCAAGGTTGTCTTTTATGGGATTACCTTGTCCTAATATTTTTACTGGAGAAATGGCTATCCATAGCAAAATGGAATATGTGAGTGTTCAAGATATGCAAAAAGCGGTTGAGGTATTGGTGAATTTGGTGCAAGTGTGGGAGGAGAAAAAATAGTGAAGGATAATTTCTCAAATCAAGTTGACATGTAAGCTAAGTGTTTGAAAACTGATTTAATTGAAGTCTTCAAGGAGGATGCTAAAATTGAAAAAGCAAAGGAGTGTTTACAACAGAAGGAACCTTATAAAATGATCTTACCTTTATTTAGTTTGCATTATTTGCCTAGCATTGCTTATATAAGCGAATTGGTAAAGCATGAGGTAATTTTGATTGAGACCCGAGAAAACTATATAAAGCAAACCTATCGAAATAGGTGCAAAATTTTATCGTCTAATGGGACATTACCTTTGATAATACCGATACAACATGGCGAAAATCAACTCATCTCTGAAATTAAAACACAGGTAGAAACAGATTGGAAACGCCATCATTGGCAAAGCATTATTTCTGCCTACAATAACTCACCATATTTCTTGTATTACAAGGATAAATTTGAAGCCATCTATTTCGATAAAAACATTCATACCCTTTTTGAATTTAACCTAAAGCTGCTTGAACTTAGCCTGAAGTTATTAAAATTAAACATTGAGATTAGGTATACTGATGTGTTTGTTAAAGATTATCAACTTGATTTTAGAAATACTTTCAGCGCAAAGAAAATGGATATTGATACTACAGATTTCAAACCATACTATCAAGTTTTTGATTGTAAATTTGGATTTCAACCCGATTTATCCATCATGGATTTACTTTTTAGTCAAGGGCCAGAAAGCAGGCATTATTTAATCTAAAAGTTTATTGCAATAATTTTATATAAGCCACCTTTAGGCTTAAACCACATCTGACCGTCATGTCCTGCAAGCGCCCCAAAGTTATTTCGAAACATCATATTAGGGTTTTGCTTTAGCACTTCGTATTTGAAAGCATCGTCAAAAATTTTATCGTAGTTTTCTATAAATTCTATTCTACTTGCTAAATTTTTAAGAGGGAAATCTAAGTGACTTGCTAATTCCTCTTTTTTATCATCCTTTATCAATAATTGAATTTGTTTGAAGTACTCAACAAATGCATTTGCATTCTTAAAACCAGCATCATCCCAACTCATAACTATAGTTGTATCTGGAAATAATTGACTTTCGTGTTGATATTCATTTGGAAGTGTATAATCAACTACTTGCGCATTTAAACCCGGGATTTTTGCATTATAGTCATTCGGTCTTATACCACTGCTTGTAGTATAATTGGTTGTATCATTATCATGATAAAACCCGTTGTGCGGTTGAAAAT